>NZ_JBARZC010000526.1:0-6834 GCF_049649345.1 Henriciella sp.
ACCGCCGCGCACCATGAATTGTTCACTCGGCTCGATAACGAGATTGAGGGCCGGCAGCCAGTCATCATATTCGCGGTCGATCGTGACTTCATTGTCGCTCAGGAAACCGGTCGCCGAGGTTTCTGTCTCGACGTAGCGGACACCAACATCGCCGCGTACAGGCATGTCCCCGAACTGGGTGACGAAATCCGCCTGGACATAATAACCAGTGTCCGTTTCCTCGACGCTGCGCGTATCCTGGGCGCGTACAACGCCCGGAATGCTGAAAAGGCCAACAAGGTCTGCTGCTGCACCGAAATTCGGGATGGTCCAGCTCGTATCGATACCGGGCGCATCAAGCCCGCTGCCATAGCCGGTCAGTTGCTGGGCGAGGGCATCATTGACCGGAATGAAGGCGTCAATGCCATCAATATCCGTTACGCTGCCCTCGGTGCGGACCTCTTCGGTGCGGAACTCGAACTTCTTCCAGCTCGCGCCGGCCTTGAGCGTCACTGCCGGGTTGAGATCATAGGCAACGTCCCCGCGGAACGTGTCGAACGTATTGTCGACGCTTTGGGGGCGATTGCGGAACTGCGTGAACAGGAACCCGGTCGGATCAGTCACGTCCAGCGAGCCGAAATCGACAAAGGGTGTTTCCATTCCGCGAGTGAAGTCGAGTTGGTAATCGTTCACTGTTGTCGCAGCGTCGAAGAAGATCGTCGCCTGTTGCGGGATGTCGAAATTCGATTCCGATGTCCCTGCAAACAGCGAACCGCGCAGCCGATCGGAGAAATCATGCTCGATTTCCGCCGTGAACTGCTGGAAGTCATTGTTCAGAACATCGATCCGGCGTTCGCTGCGCACCGGAACAATACCGGTCGACTCGTCGGGCTGAATGTCAGCCGTGAAGCGCTCAAGAACGCCCTGGCTGTTTACGGAAAAATCCGTGATGTCGATATTGTCGGTATTGCCGCGAACGAAGACTTCGAGGAAATTCTCCTCCCGGCCGCCGTCAAATTCAGACACGAGCGCATCGAGCGAGATTTTCGTCGAATCGGTAGGCCGGAACTGAAGGGAGCCGGTCAGGCCGAGCCGTTCCTGCTCATAGTCCAAGCGTCCATAGCGCGGGATACGGGCATAATAGGAATCCTGGACGGTCTGGCAGTCTGCCGGCAAGGGGTCGCCCGCGCATGGCGCGCCATTGACCGAGCGGAACGTGCCCTGGTCGTCGAAGCGGACGGTGGAGAACCCTTCCTCACGGATGGTGCGGTCGCTGTAGGCCACCGACAGCAAGGCGCCGAAAGTGCCATCTGCGTTTCTATAAGAGCCAAGGGCCGCAAGCCGAGGGCTCGTTTCCTCGATCAGGTCATTGTAAAGACCCTGCACCGAGACAGCGCCTGTAAAGCCGGCCTCATAGTCGAAAGGCTGGGCGGTCTTCAGCTCGACATTGGCACCGAGCGAACCTTCCTCAATCGAGGCTGACTGGCTCTTGCGAACCACGATCTCGTTGAACAGCTCAGCTGCGAAAGTGTTAAAGTCAAAGGCGCGCGAGCGGTTTGTACCGCCAGAGGCATCGGACCCGCCGCTTGTCGAAAGGGCTTCCATGCCGTTGACGCGGATCCGGGTAAAATCACCCCCGAGGCCCCGAACCGTAATGCGGCGGCCCTCACCTGCCTGACGGTCGATTGCGATGCCGGGTATGCGCTGGAGCGATTCTGCGAGGTTGAGGTCCGGAAAGTCGGCGATGTCCTCAGCAACGATGGCATCGACGACGCCAGTGGATTCGCGTTTCACATCAAGCGCTTGAGCGAGTGAACCGCGGAAACCGGTTACCGTGACAGTCGAAAGGCGTGCCTCGGCGTCTTCAGTCTCAGCTTCCTGTGCCTGGGCAACAAATGCGCCTTGCGCAAGGGCGATCAGCGATACGCTAGAAATCACCCCATAAAGGGTCCTGGTCTTCATAAATTCCTCCCATTCATTTTTTGTCCACCGAATGACACCGGTGTCATCTATCGCGTTAACATGATAATTTTGCGAACGCAATATCAATTCCGAGCAGGATGCGAGACAATTTTCGAATATGTGGCACAATTGCAAACGCTATCTCCGGCGTTTCCGGTATGAGCCTGCCACACGGAATTATCCACTGAACCCAGCAATTGAGGCGGAACGCAGCGCACGAAAATTCTCATGCTTCCCCCATTGGTGAGGGTGCGTCCAAGAGGCCCTACTGACGACCGATGAGGCGGCGCCTTTTCTCCCGCAGCTGTTCGATGATGAAAGCCGGGCTTCGCATTGCGGTGATGATGGACGCTCGCCCAAGATTTTCCAAATGAGCGAGGCATTGAGGCCAGCGATGAAACCGTTCGCTACTGGTGGAACCGGTTTGGCCGCTGTTTGCAGGTGAGGTCAGAAAACGCCGATCCCAGCAGCTTCGCCGGCATTTCCAGCGCAAATGGCCCGGAATTCAAGTCACTTCGAAATGCCGCTCTTCTGGAATGGCGCCAGCTTCTCGCTGCCCGAACCTACCTGTCTTCCGGATAGCAGAGACTAGTTTGCATTAGTCTGACAACACCCGAACGGCGACTTATTGACAAATTATTTGACGTTCTTGAGTATTCCTATCATGGAATGACAACGCCTGCCCGATAGCATGAGAGGCAGGATCAAGGACCAGGCCGCACAACGTGGTCATTGCGGGGAGATGAAACAATGGCCAGCTATTCTTATGAACGTATCCCGTATCTCGTCGTCTATGAGGACAAGTCAGCATTCAAGGATACCTATGCCGGAGAAATCGACCGGATTTCACTGACATGCCAACTGCTCAAGCCTGAGAATCATGCGTCGAGCACGGTAGTCATCTGGTCCCATCCGATCGGCGGCGGTGCCTATCTTCCGCTTATGGCCGCGATGGCGCGGCAGGGTATTCACGTCATCTATTGCGACACACGCTATCGCGGTGTGGACAGTGCGCTCATCATGGAAAAAACGGCCTGTGACCTCGGCGCCGTGGTCCGCGATGCCAAGGAACGCCTCGGCTATGAGACCGTGATCCTCGGGGGGTGGAGCGGAGGAGGCTCCATGGCACTCTTCTACCAGGCAGAGGCCGAAAACCCGACCGTAACGAGCACACCTGCCGGCGATCCGCCAGACCTTACCAAGCGCGGCTTCATACCTGCCGATGGCATGATGCTGGTCGCGGCTCACCATGCACGCCACATCACCTTTACGGAATGGCTAGACCCCTCGGTGATCGACGAGTCCGACCCCGAAAACCGGGACGTGGAACTCGACCTCTACGATAGCAAAAACCCCAACCAGCCGCCCTATAGCCAGACCTATATAGCGCGCTATCGACAAGCGCAGATTGACCGCAACCGCCGGATTACAGAATGGGTGAAGTCAAAGCTCGCCGACTTCAAGGAAAAGGGTGACATCAACCGGGAGTTCGGCTTCGTGGTTCACCGCACGATGGCCGATCCGAAATGGCTCGATCCGACCATCGACCCCAATGACCGCAAGCCGAACTGGTGCTATCTCGGCGAGCCGGAGATCGTGAATGACAGCCCAATCGGCTTGGCGCGCTTCTGCTCGCTGCGCAGCTGGCTCTCGCAATGGAGTTATGATGATGCACGCGCAGACGGCGTTAAATGCGCTGCGCGGCTCAGCGTGCCGACACTCGTGGTCGGCAACACCGCCGACGATGCAATCACGCCTGAACATACCTTGCGACTGTACGAAGCCGTGCCGCACGCCGCCAAGGATCTCCACTGGATCGAAAAGGCGAACCACTACTATTTTGGCCAGCCGGACAAGGTGGTGGAAACGGCTGCCCTGTGCCGCGAATGGCTGACCTCGCGCGGATTTCTCGCGTGACCGGTCAGTCAGCGCCAACACACCAAAGGTCGCTTGATGAGATAGCGGACGCAGAAATCGCGACGCTCGGTGATATCGTAGCTGTCCATGCACGCCGGACACCAAACCGGGCGGCTCTGGTCTATCGCGATGCGGAGACAAATTTCGCGAGCCTTGACCGGGCGAGTGACGCGCTGGCGGACCGGCTGATTGCTGACGGACTGGAAGCCGGCCAGCGCATAGGTTTTCTCGACCGTAATTCGTCTGATTTTTTTACGATCCTGTTCGCGGCAGCCAAGGCACGCCTCACCCTTGTCCCGATCAATTTCAGACTGGCCGCTGCAGAGGTCGAATTCATTGCGAAGGATGCGGGGCTGGAAGCGCTGTTTGTCGGAAAGGAGTTTGAGCCGATCGCCGCTGGCGTGCGTTCCCAGCTAGACGAATCCTCCCGGCTTTACGTGCTGCACAAAAACACAGGCCTTAATATCGGCGGTGAGGCAACCTCCCTGCAGAGACCGGAGCGCCGAAAGGCCCTGTCCTCGGATATCGCCGTCCAGATGTATACAAGCGGCACAACGGGCCTGCCGAAAGGCGTACAGCTTTCCCATCATGCGATGATCCGCTCCGCGATCGAGGGCCTGTCGGTCTGGCCGGCCATGTTCCGGCCCGATGCCGCCGTGCTTGGCACGATGCCACTCTTCCATATCGCCGCGTGCAATCTCGGAATTGCCGGCCTCTATGCAGGTGCCCGCGTCGAAATCATGAGGTCGGGAACAGCGCGCGAAATCATCACGCGAATAGCTGAGCGCAATATCGCCGTCGTTCCGCTTCCGGCAACCTTGATCCATGACATCATCCGGTTGCCGGATGTGAACGCACTCGACCTTTCGCATCTCGATACGCTTCTCATTGCCGGATCCGGAATCCAGGTCGAGCTGCTTCGTGAGGCTCAGCAGACTCTCGGCTGTGGATTTGCGCTGTCCTACGGAATGACTGAATGCTGTGGGGGCCTGACCTATCTCGGCCCTGCAGACTGTACGCCAGAGGCTGGTGAGAAGCTGAAATCGGCAGGCTTGCCGCTTGGCAATAGCGAGATCAAGATCGTCGGAGGTGATGGAGAGCACCTCCCGCCGAACCGGACCGGGGAAATCCTTTGCCGCACGGACCGGGTCATGTCGGGCTACTGGAACAGGCCGGAGCAGACCGTGAGCGCCCTCAAGGGCGGCTGGTACCATAGCGGCGATGCCGGCTACCTCGACGAGGACGGCTATCTTTATATCGTTGACCGGATCAAGGACATGGTGATCAGCGGGGGCGAAAATATCTACCCTGCCGAAGTGGAGAAGGCGCTGTTCGAACACCCCGACGTAGCGGATGTGGCCGTAATTGGCGTCCCGGACGCACGCTGGGGTGAAGCGCTTCTGGCCTGCATCATACCGGAAGACCGCCGTCACTTGGATCCTGAAGAGCTGCGGGACTTTCTCAAGGGGCGCCTCGCCAGTTTCAAGATTCCGCGGCTGTTTGAATTTGTCGACGCCTTTCCCATGAACGCCTCCGGCAAGGTACTGAAGCGTGAGATGCGCGATACCCTGTCTCCGGGAAGCATTAAGCCGGCGCAAGCCATTCAGGAGACACCTGAATGACGCAGGTGACTACAGCCACTGGCCCACTGAAAGGCCTGCGTGTCCTGGAGCTCGGCCAACTGATCGCCGGGCCCTTCTGTGGCCAGCTCTTCGCCGACATGGGCGCGGACGTGATCAAGGTCGAGCCCCCAGGACAGGGCGACCCGATGCGCTCCTGGGGCCGCGCAGGCTATCCGCTCTGGTGGTCTGTCGTCGCTCGCGGCAAGCGCTGCATCACGGCAAATCTGCGCTCCAAGGAGGGCCAGGATCTGATCCGGGCGCTGGTGGAGGAATGCGACTTCGTGCTCGAGAATTTTCGCCCGGGCACGATGGAAAAATGGGGCCTTGGCTATGAAGATCTGAAAGCGATCAAGCCGGATATAATCATGATTCGCGTCTCGGGATACGGGCAATCGGGACCCTATTCTTCCCGGCCGGGCTACGCTTCGGTTGGCGAAGCCATGGGGGGCGTGCGCTATCTGATGGGCGAGCCCGACCGCAAGCCCTCCCGCGCAGGCATATCGCTTGGCGACTCCCTCGCCGGAACATTCGCTGCTCTTGGCGCTCTCGCCGCCTTGCGGCACCGCGACCAGTCAGGCGAAGGCCAGCTGGTCGATGCGTCCATCTTCGAATCCGTGCTCGCCCTCTCGGAGGCGCTGGTGCCGGAGCATACGATCGAGAATTCCACCCGGGAGCGCACAGGCTCCACCCTTCCCGGCATTGCGCCGTCGAATATCTATGACTGCGCAGACGGCATGATCATCATCGCCGCCAATCAGGACACAGTGTTCCGGCGCCTGGCAAAGGCGATCGGCATGCCAGAGCTTTCCAGTGAAGGCCGCTTTAGCTCCCACTCCGCGCGCGGCGCCAACCAGGTCGATCTCGACGCTCTGATCCAGAAATGGACGTCAAAGCGCCCCACCGCCGAGGTCGAGGCGGTCATGATCGAAAACGCGGTCCCTGTCGGCAAGGTCTACAAGGCCGAAGACATGCTGGACGATCCGCATTTCTCGGCGCGAGAAGCGCTGGTCGATGCGGTGTCCGAGCGGTGGGGCGAGGTGAAGATGCCGAATGTCGCACCAAAACTTTCCGCAACACCAGGCAGTGTGCGCTGGGCAGGGCCTGACCGGCTGGGCCAGCATACCGACGACGTGCTGCGTGACCTGCTTGGCCTCAGCACCGAGGACATCGAAGCCCTTCGCGACAAACAGATCGTCTGAGCGCGCATCCCTTAACGAGAGCCTTCCACCATGCCCCAGTATCACCTGTACAGCGCCGACATTTCACCCTTCGGCCAGCGCGTCGAAATGCTGATGAAGTTCAAAAACCTCAACTATACCCGCGAAAGTCCTCCGGGCGGACTTTGATCGGAGGA
>NZ_JBARZC010000527.1:0-1700 GCF_049649345.1 Henriciella sp.
CCTGCCTGTCGAGCGCGATCAAATCAAAGCATATCGACCTGACGCGCACGAGCGCCCGCCTGCGGCCGGACCCGCTCAAGGCCGAGGCGCGCCGGCATCGCCAGAAACTGGTCGAGGCCGCTGTCCGCGCCCGCCCAGCTCTCTCACGTCTTATTGAAACAAGAAAGACATCGCTCGCCTCTCAGGCGAAACTTCTCGAAACCCTCTCCTATCAGGCGACTCTTGATCGGGGCTTTGCCATCGTGAGAGATACCGATGGGAAGGTCCTGAAAAGCGTAAGCGAGGGCCGGAAAGACCAGGCCGTCGAGCTTGTGCTATCGGACGGGGCGCTTGCCGCCCAGATCACGGGTGGGTCACCTGACCGCTCAAAGGCGCAAAAGCGTCCTGAACCGGCCCCCAAGAAAGTGGCGGCTAAACCCTCAACACCGCCGCCTCAAGGCTCGCTCTTCTAACTTTCGATGAAGGCCGGTCCCTTAGCCTGGAATTAGCCCGAATTTGTACTGAAATTGTACTGGTTCTGGCCTCCCGGACCGGTCACAAACCCCAATCAGTCAGCCGGGACGATTTTCAGAACATTCCCCGCCGTATCCTCCACCCTGATCGATGTACCGGCGCGTGGATTGGAGCCATCTACGGTCTCCGCCGACCATTCGGTATCGCCGAGCCTGACGCGGCCCAAACCGCCCACAAAATCCGACATCGCAATGCCCCGCTGACCGAGTGTCCGGTTCATCCGCCTGTTCAGCGTCGGATGCTCTCCGGCGAGCTTGCGCATGCCTGCAAATACGGTGCGCCCGAGTATGAGAAGCCCTGTCGCGGCAACAGCAAAGAAGATAAGCTGGCCGGGCCAGTCGCTCAGGCCTGCCGGCGCAATCGCAGCGAAAAGGGCAGTGATGCCGGCTGCAATCGCAATCCACAGCAGATCAAACGTGCCGACCGCCATCTCGATGCTGAGAAG
This sequence comes from Henriciella sp., assembly GCF_049649345.1. Taxonomy (GTDB): domain Bacteria; phylum Pseudomonadota; class Alphaproteobacteria; order Caulobacterales; family Hyphomonadaceae; genus Henriciella. The sequence goes on from NZ_JBARZC010000527.1 coordinate 959, forward strand.
GACCAGCCCCAGCGCCAGCCAGTGCCAGGCGCTGATCGGCCAGAGCAGTTCATTGATGGCGTCCATACCTAGTCCTCCCGGCGGCGGGTCGGCGGCACGGAGCCGCCATTCGATCTCGAGCTGGTCGCACTGTCCGCCAGCCCGCGAATGCCTTCAATCGTGCCCAGGATCGAGCTGAACTCGGCCGGAATGATGACGGTCTTCTGATTGTTCGCGGTCGCCAGTTTCTCGAACGCCATCACATATTGCTGGCCGAGGAAGTAGTTGATCGCATTGACGTCGCCCTTGGCGATCGCCTCAGACACCATCGCAGTTGCCTTGGCTTCGGCTTCAGCTTCGCGCTCGCGCGCCTCGGCGTCACGGAACGCCGCTTCCCGGCGGCCCTCAGCCTCTAGGATCTGGGACTGTTTCTGACCTTCGGCCTTGAGAATGGCCGACTGCTTATCGCCCTCAGCTGTCAGGATTTCTGCCCGCTTCAGGCGCTCAGCCTTCATCTGGCGCGCCATGGCTTCTGTAATGTCTGCAGGCGGTGTGAGGTCCGCGATCTCGATCCGGGTCACTTTTACGCCCCACGGGTTGGTCGCCGCATCGACCACATTGAGCAGCCGCGCATTGATCTCGTCGCGATTGGAAAGGACTTCGTCGAGATCCATGGAACCGACCACGGTCCGGATATTTGTCAGAGACAGGTTCTGGATCGCATTGTGAAGGTTGTTCACCTCATAGGCGGCTGAAACCGGAT
>NZ_JBARZC010000528.1:0-6531 GCF_049649345.1 Henriciella sp.
GTTCTATATTCGGGATGATACCAATCCCGGCGAGCACAAGATCGGCCTCGATCTCCTCACCGTCGGCCAGCACCGCATGGGTCAGCGTGCCATCCTTGCCCTTGACGCTCGCCAGACGCGCCCCGCAGCGCACATCGACGCCATGCTCCATATGGAGCTTCTCGTAGAAGGAGCTGATCACTGGACTGGTGACGCGGGCCAGCGCGCGCTCGGCCATTTCCAGCACTGTCACCTCAAGGCCGAGCTGGCGCGCAACCGCCGCCGCTTCGAGCCCGATATAACCCGCCCCAACAATCACCAGGCGCCGGCCCTCTATCATTTTGGGGCGAATGTGTTCGACATCGGCGAGGCCGCGCAGGTCAAACACGTTTTCAAGGTCTGCGCCCTCGACAGGCAGCGCGCGCGGACGCGAACCCGTCGCGATGATCAGCGCGTCATAGGGTAGGTGCCCGCCATGCTCGAGGCGCACTTCGCGGGCCGAGCGGTCAATGCCCTGAATCTTCTGGGACAGCAGCGTCTCGACCTTGTTGTCTTCATACCAGGCTGCCGGTTTGAAATAGAGCCGGTCCTCGGCCATTTCGCCCTTCATATAGGCTTTCGACAGGGGCGGGCGCTGATAGGGTAGCGCCGGTTCGTCACCGACCAGCGTTATCGCGCCTTCATAGCCGAACAGGCGCAGCGACTGCGCCGCCTGCGCACCGGCCTGGCCGCCGCCAATGATGACGATCTGCTTTGACTCCGACAGGTTCAAACCTGTTCTCCTCCCGACTTATTCCACATTCATGACGCAGGCGTCACGAATTTTCAAGCTGCTCTCGGCAAGTGCGCCAATTTGCGCCTCGAGCGCGTTTCTGGCGGTGGAGGTAAGCCGGTGGGAGAACAAGGTCAAATGCTGGCGGATGCCGCGCATCACAGCGCCGGAGCCTTCGGTATCCGCCTGGCCGGATTCCCTCAGATATTCGAGCTTGTAGCGGATGACGATAATCGCATTCACGGCCAGGTCGCCGATCGCGTCTTCTTCGATATCGAGCAGCCCGGCATCCTTCATCGCCATGAAATAGGCCGAGAAAATCTCCCGGGACGCGTCATAGATATGCGGCAGGCGGGCCTGTAGCGCATCGGAATGGGCGCCATAGTCCGCCTGGTCGCGGTACATGAACCGGTAGGCCCGCAATTCGGCCGCCAGCGCGCCGATATAGTCGACATAGGAGCCGATCACATCGCGCTGATCCGGCACCATCGCAATACGGGCGCCATTCACCTTGAGAAAATCCTCGGTGATCGCCTCCAGGAGGTCGCGCTTGGTCTTGAAATGATACCAGAGATTGCCTTCGGAGATGCCGGCCGCTTCGGCCAGCATCGCCGTCGTTACATTGGCATAATGCAGCCGGTTGAACAGCTGGCGCGCCGTCTCGACAATCTTCTCGCGAGTGCCTGTCGCCATTACTGTTTGGCGTGCAGCACGACGGGCAGCGTCGTATAGCCAAGCACGAAGTTCGACTGGACGCGTTCCGGCTCGCCGACAAGTTCGATTCGCTCGAACCGGTTGAGGATTTCCTCCCACAGTATCTTGAGCTGCATTTCCGCCACCCGGTTGCCCATGCAACGGTGGATGCCAAAGCCGAAGGAGACGTGATGGCGGGCGCGTTCCCGGTCGATCCGGAACTCGTCCGGCGCTTCGATCACCTCATCATCCCGGTTGCCGGACGTGTACCACATGACGACCTTGTCGCCCTTCTTGATCTGCTTGCCGCCCAGTTCGAAATCCTCAAGCGCGATGCGGCGCATATGCGCGAGCGGCGTTTGATAGCGGATGATTTCAGACACCATGTTCGGGATCAGCGACGGGTCAGCGCGCAGCTTGTCGTACTCGCCCGGGAATTTGTTGAGGAAATAGACCCCGCCCGAAATCGAATTGCGCGTGGTGTCATTGCCGCCGACGATGAGCAGCATGAGATTGCCGAGGAGTTCCATCGGATCCTCGATCATGTGCCGGGTCTCTTCATTGTGCGCGAGCAGCGAGATGAAATCGAAGGTCTGCGGCTGGGCGGCGCGCTCGACCCAGAGGCGGGAGAAATATTCCAGACACTCTGTGAGATGCTTCATCCGCCATTCCATATCGGCGCCGACCACGCCAACCGCATCGGACGTTGTCGCAACATCTGACCAGAAAGGCAGTTTGTGACGGTCCTCAAAGGGGAAGTCGAACAGCGTCGCCAGCATCTGTGTGGTGAGCTCGATCGAGACCTGGTCGACCCAGTTGAACGTCTCGCCGACCGGCAGGCTGTCTAGAATGTTGCAGACGCGCTGCCGGATCAGGTCTTCCAGGTCCGACAGCTGGCTCGGCGCGACGGCCGGCTGGGCCGCCCTGCGTTGAACATCATGCTTGGGCTGGTCCATCGCGATGAACATGGGCGGCTGAAAATCATCGCTCGGATCGCCGATCACGATGCTTGGCTCCGATGAAAACACCTTGTGGTTGGAATCGACCGTGACGATGTCCTTGAACTTCGTCACCGACCAGTACGGCCCGAAAGCGCTGTCGGCTGTATAGTGGACCGGGTCTTCCCGGCGCAGGCGCTCGAACACAGCGTGATGCATGTTGCGCTCAAACAGCGCCGCGGCGCTCGGGTCCACATGGTCTATCGGCCCGTGAAGATTGCGCTCCACAACGTCGTCCTGAACCTGAATTGAATCCGGCATTATATTTCCTCCCAATGATTATTCTTATATTTCTAGGGTACATACCCTAAAACTTGGGCGCAGGCAATTCTGCCGCTTGGTTGCAATTCGATTTGTGCCGGGATGGCCGGCACGTTATTCGGAAAGCAGCATTCGAAACCGCAACGGAAAGCCCAGCAATGGCGCACGACCGCAAGCATGGCGAAAGCCTGATCATGGCGCTTCTGCACAAGCGCGCCGCCTCGCTCGAAAAGGGCGAGCCGCTCACCCCGCCCATCGTCAATGCCGCCAAGTACGCTCTGCCCGGCGCCCCGGATCATGCCTTTCCCTATGGCCGGTTCGACAATCCGACATGGGCCGCTGTGGAAGCTGCTATCGGCGTTCTGGAAGACGCCGAAACCATCTGCTTTCCGTCCGGCATGGCCGCTGTCACAGCCGCGCTGATGGCAACGCTGGGGCCGAAGTCGAAACTCCTTCTGCCGTCTGACGGCTATTACACGGTCCGCGTCCTGATGGACGAATTCATCAAACAGCACGACATTGAGACGACCGAAATCCCGACCGCCGAGATTTCCGCTCACCCGGTTGAAGGCTATGACCTTGTCTGGATCGAGACCCCCTCCAATCCCGGCCTCGATGTTTGCGATATCGCCGCCATCACCGAGCGAGCCCACGCCGCAGGCGCGCGTGTTATCGTCGACAACACCACCGCAACGCCGCTCCTCCAGCGCCCGCTCGATCTTGGCGCCGACCTCACCGTTTCCTCTGACACCAAGGCCCTCGCCGGCCACTCGGATGTCCTCTTCGGCCATGTCTCGGGCCGTGACGAGACGCTGATGGCGCGCGTACGCCAGTGGCGAAAGCTCTCCGGCTCAACCCCCGGCCCCGCCGAAGCCTATCTCGCCTATCGCGGCCTGATGACATTGGAGCTGCGCCTGTCGCGCATGTGCGAGAGCGCCGCCGAACTCGCCAATCTCTTCTACAGCCACAAAGCGGCGGCGAGCGTGCGCTTTCCCGGCCTGGCCGATGACCCGTCCTACAAGATCGCGACCGCGCAGATGAGCGCCCCCGGTTTCGTCATCGGCGTCACCTTCGTTGATGAAACAACCGCCGAAAAATTCATCACAGACTGTGCCGCCATCTTCGCGGCGACCAGCTTTGGCGGCATCCAGACCTCGGCGGAACGCCGCGGCCGCTGGGGTGACGCTGTCCCGGACGGCTATGTCCGCCTGTCTGTCGGTTGCGAGCCCACAGCCGCCCTCGTCGACGCCATCTCCAATACGCTCGATACGCTCTAGGCCAATGGACGCGCTCGAATTCCATCTCGGCGATGTGGCCGCCACAGACCGTCTCGCCCGCCGCCTTGCGCCGCACCTGAAAGCCGGTGACGTCATCGCGCTTCATGGCGGTCTCGGCGCCGGCAAGACGACCTTCTCACGCGCCTTGATCTCGGCGCTTCTTGGCGCGGAAACCGAAGTGCCGAGCCCGACTTATACCCTCGTCCAGACATATGACGGCCCCGGTTTTCCCATATTTCATTTCGATCTTTACCGGCTGGAAACGCCGGAGGACGTGATGGAACTGGGATGGGAGGAGACGATGGACGGACTTGCCCTGATAGAGTGGCCCGACAAAGCAGGCGATCATCTGCCCCGATGGCGGCTCGATCTCACACTGGAAGAAACCGCTGATGGGCGCACCGCAAGGCTGGAACCGCATGGCGAAGACTGGCAGGCTCGACTGCATGGGATTTGATGCGAATCGCTCAGCGGAGATAGACGATTTCCTCGCCCGCTCCGGCTGGGGCGAGGCGGAGCTGAACTGGCTCGGCCAGGATGCGTCGACCCGGCGCTATGGCCGGCTAAAAAAACCCGGCGGCACCACCGCTCTCCTCATGGATGCGCCCCTCGTCGAGGATGATCCCTGCACGCCAGACATGAGCGACGAGGAGCGCCTCGCCGGCGGCTGGAACAAGCAGTCCCGCCTCGCTGCCTCGCGCGTCGAAGCCTTCGCCGCCATCGGCGGGTGGCTCAAATGCAACGGGTTCAGCGCGCCGGAAATCTATACCGGAGACGCAGGTCTCGGCCTCGCCATTGTCGAGGATTTCGGCACGCTGAAGGAATTCGCGCGCCTCATCGAGCAGGGCGAAGACGAGGTCACGCTTTACACCGCAGCCGCCTCGGCGCTGGCCGATCTGCACGCGCTCGAAACGCCCCGCGAGCTCCGCGGGCTCGGCCGCGACTGGCCGGTGCTCGATTTCGATGACCTCGCCCTCAACGTGAATGCCAGCCTGTTCGCCAACTGGTTCCCCGTGCAGGACAACCGCATGCGGATGACAGATGCCGACCATGCCCGCTGGGATAGGGAGCTGAACGAGCTGCTAGACCGCGCCCGCGCCTTCCCGCGTGAGCTGACCTTGCGCGATTATCACGCCGAAAACCTGATCTGGCTACCTGAACGCCAGGGCCGCGCCCGGATCGGCCTGCTTGACTTTCAGGACGCCGTCATCGGCTGGGATGCCTGGGATATGGCGATGCTTGTTCAGGACGCTCGACGCACCGTCTCGCCGGATGCCCACAGCGCCGCCATAGCGACCTATCTCGACAAGACGGGAAAGTCGGAATCGGAGTTCCTCGAGCGCCTCGCCATTATCGGCACGCTGAACGCGCTCAGAATTGTCGGCATCTTCTCTCGCCTCATCGCGCGGGATGGCAAGCAGCGCTACCTGGATTTCCTGCCGCGCCAGAAAGTCCTGCTCGCCCGCAATCTCGAACACCCTTCGGCGGCCGGCATGGCCTCTTTTGTCCGCGACACCGCCCCTTTCATCTTCGAGGAAGCGAAATGAGCAACATCCCTCAAACCGCCATGATCCTCGCTGCAGGCCTCGGCACGCGCATGCGGCCGCTGACCAATGAGACGGCCAAGCCCCTCCTTGAAGTCGCCGGCAAACGCCTGATCGACCGGCAGCTCGAGCCGCTCCTGGAGGCCGGCGTCAAACGCTTTGTCGTCAACACGCACTGGTGCGCCGACCAGGTTGAAGCGCACATGAACGGGATCACCGGCGCCGAAGTGGTCTTCTCCGATGAGCGCGAACAGGTCCTCGAAACGGGCGGCGCGCTCGCCAAGGCCGCCCCGCTTCTCGGCGATGATCCGGTCTTCGTCGTCAACACCGACGCCTTCTGGGCGCCGAGCGATGCGGCCCCCTTGCGCGAGCTCGCGGGCGCCTATTTCCCGACCTATATGGATGAAATCCTGCTGCTTGCAGACCGCGAGCGCTGCCTCGGCTTCGGCGGCGCAGGCGATTTCTTCCGCGACGAGAAAGGCGCGCTCACCCACCGCGGCGACGAGCCCTCGGCGCCATGGGCCTATGCCGGCCTGCGCATCGTCAACCCGGCGCTCTATGCCGACCAACCCGTTGAACCCTTCTCCGCCTTCCGTATCTGGTCGGACCTGTTGCCCAACAAGCGCATGCACGGCGTCCCGCTCGACCGGTTCTGGCTGCATGTCGGCGATCCGGGCGCGCTCAAGGATGCCGAAATGTGGCTGAGATGTTTCGGGGCATGAGCAGCCTGTTTGCCCCCGGCGCGCCGAAACTCCGCACCATTCCGCCGGGCGCAAACTTCCTGAGAGAACTCGCCCGCGCGCTCGCTGCAGAGAAAGATCTCGCCGCAACGCCGGACGCGCTCGCCGACGATCTCATTTACGTCCCAAACCGGCGCTCCGCCCGCGCGCTCGCGCTCGCCATCTTCGAAGCCGCAGGCGGCACGGCCGTCCTGATGCCGGAGATTCGCCCGCTCGGCGATCTCGAAACCGACGAACCACCCCCGGGTGCGGAAGCCGCCCTCGCCG
>NZ_JBARZC010000529.1:0-6264 GCF_049649345.1 Henriciella sp.
ACCTCCCCCCTCGACCCTGAAATCGCACGCTTCATCGAAGCCCTCGCCGCGGAAGGCCTGCGCCTCTCAGGTGGCCAGCCGGTCAGCCGGGCCCGCCGCCGCGAGATCGCCGAAGAGGCCCGCAAACGCTGGACAGAGGGCGGCCCGGACATGGCGCAGACCATCAACGCCCGCACGCCCGGCGGTCAGCGGGTCCGCATCCACATTCCGGACGGCGCGCGCGAGGATGCTGCACTCCTATACCTGCATGGCGGCGGCTGGACCCTGTTCAGCATCGACACGCATGACCGCCTGATGCGCGAATATGCAGACCGGTCCGGCCTGATCACCATCGGCCTCGACTATTCACTGTCGCCGGAAGTGAAATTCCCCGTCGCGCTCGATGAGATCGAGACCTGTATCGACTGGATCATGACCGAAGGCGCAGGGCAGGATCTCGCCATCGAAAACGTCTTTATTGGCGGTGATTCAGCGGGCGGAAATCTCTCGCTCTGCACGGCCCTGCGCCTGCGCGACAGGGGCAAGCCGCTCCCTGCCGGTCTCCTCCTCAACTATGCCGCGCTCGACATGGCCATCCGCGAGTCGCACAGCCTCTATGACGGCGTGCCCTACATGCTCGAAACCGAGGAGATGAAGGATTTCTGGACCGACTATCTCTCCCTCGGCGACGAGACCAATCCCTATGCCCGCCCGCTTCTCGCAGACCTCGCCGGCCTGCCGCCCGTCCATCTCTGCATCGCCGAATGCGATATCCTGCTCGATGAGAATCTCGAGCTTGCAAAGCGCCTCGAACAGGCAGGCGTCGAGGTCGATAGCCAGGTCTACAAAGGTGTCACCCACAGCTTCCTCGAAGCGATGAGCATTTCGGAACGCGCGCGAACCGCTATAGAGAACGGTGCAGACTGGTTGAAACAACAGGCCTGACTTATGGCAGACCTCCATGCAGACGTCTCACGCGCGCAAATGCTGGACTTCGCAGCCGCCTATCCGCTCGCCTGGATCGTGCCCTATGCCGATCCGTCTGCGGCGCTGCTGATGCCGGTGCTGATCGAGACGAATGAGGCCGGCGCGCCGCAGAGCCTGCTCGGCCACCTGCCGCGCACCCATGACGCCACAACATGTCTCGCCGAAGATGGCCGCACTGCCGTGCTGTTTCTCGGCCCCAATGCCTATATCCCGCCGGGCTGGATCCGGAAGAAAGACTGGGCGCCGACCTGGAATTTTGTCTCTCTGAAAGTCACGGCGACGGCAAAAACCGATACTGAACTCACCCGCCACGCCGTCGAAACCCTTGTCGATCATATGGAGGGCGACCGCTGGAGCGTTGCAGAAATGGGCGCGCGCTATCAAGGCCTGCTCAGAGGCATCATCGGCTTCCGCGCCGCCATCGAGACGCTGACGCCCCGCTTCAAGACAGGCCGCGACGAAACCGCCGAATCCTATGCTGATTTACGCCAGGGCCTTGCCGGCCACCCGCTCATAGACTGGATGGAGTAAGCCTTGGATCAGATTTCCGCTATTGTTGAAGCCATCGGCGCCTGGCTCGCAGGCCTCGTCTTCTCCTCCGTCACCATCCTCGGCGTGGACATCCAGCTCATCGTGATCTGGCTCTTCTCCGGCATGCTCTTCTTCACCCTCCGGCTCGGCTTTCTCAATATTCGCGGCTTCACCACCGGCTTCGACGTGCTGCGCGGCAAATATGAAGACAAGACCGCGCCCGGCGAACTCTCCGCCTTCCAGGCGCTGTCGACGGCGCTCTCGAGCACGGTCGGCCTCGGAAATATCGCCGGCGTCGCCATCGCCATTGCGGTGGGCGGCCCTGGCGCGGCCTTCTGGATGATCTGCATCGGCTTCTTCGCGATGAGCCTCAAATGCGCCGAAGTCGTCCTCGCCGTGAAGTATCGCGTCACCCATGAAGACGGCAGTATCGCCGGCGGACCGATGTATTATCTCTCGCGCGGGCTTGCCGAGCAGAACCGCCCCATCCTCGGCCGCATCCTCGGCACATTGTTCGCCGTCTTCGCGCTGTTTGCGTTCATCCAGGTGATCCAGGTCAACCAGTCCTATGCCCAGCTGACCGAAGTCACCGGGCTTGAACGCGGCGGCGCATCGGCCCTCATCTATGGCCTTGTCATCGCCGCCGTCGCCGCCCTCGTCCTCATCGGCGGGGCCAAATCAATCGGGCGGGTGACGTCCAGGCTGACGCCGCTGATGTGCGCGATCTACCTGATCGGCGTGCTGATCGTGCTCGCTATCAATGCGCCTGCCGTGCCCGGCGCCATCGCAACCATGGTGACAGACGCGTTCAACCCCAGCGCAGCGGCAGGCGGCATTGTCGGCGCCTTCGTCGCTGGCATGCGCCGGGCGGTCTATTCAAACGAAGCCGGGGTCGGCAGCGCCTCCATCGCCCACGCCATCGTCAAGACGCGCCATCCGGCCTCCGAAGGCTTCGTCGCCCTGATCGAACCCTTCATCGACACCATCATCATCTGCACAGCCACAGCGCTTGTCATCATCACGACCGGCGTCTGGGATGATGGCTATGGCGACATCGCCATGACGTCAGCCGCCTTCAGCACCGTCTCCGTCTGGTTCCCATACGTGCTCGCCGTATCGGTCACGCTCTTTGCCTTCTCGACCATTCTCGCCACCGGCTATTATGGCCTGCGCGCCATCGACTATCTCACCGGTCACTCCTCGCTCGCGCGGAAGATTTACCTCTGCTTCTATTGCGGACTGCTGCCGGTCGGCGCGATCGTGAATGTCGAGACGGTGACCAACCTCATCGATTCGATGTTCTTCCTGCTCTCGCTGCCAAACCTGATTGGTGTCTATCTCATGCACAATGTGGTGAGCCGCGAGATCGGTATTTTCCGCGACTATGCGAAGACCTATCGCGAAGCCTCTGCCTGAGCCGCTAGCGGGTCGCGCTCATACTCGATCCCCGCCGCCTCCAACACACTGATGGCAGGCGCCATCGCGTCCCGCACGTTCCGCCAGCGCCCGATCGAGCCTGTATAGACCGGCTGGCGCACCTGGACTGAACTTGCGGTCGCCACAGGCGCGGCATTCTCATGAAAGCTCAGGCATTGCGGCTCGAACTCCAGCTCGCAAAAGCCGAGCAGCCGGCGCGTCTCGCGCTCAAGCTCCAGCACAAGATCCTCATACCAGACCTCGGTAAAGCGCTCGCCCGGCAGCGCGGCTCTGAACGCGCCGATCATCCGGTCGAACCCGGCATAATATTTCGCCGTGTCCTCAAGGCTGAGGGCGTAATTGTAATAAGCGAACGTCGTCGCAAAAAGCTGGCGGTAATTCGACAGGATCGCATCGAGCGGGCTTCGCCTGAGACAAATCACCCGCGCCTCGGGCAAGGCTTTCAGGATGAGCGGCGCGTAAAACGCATTGAGCGGCATCTTGTCGACAAACCGGCCCTCGATCTGCAGCGTCTCACGCACCTGGCGCACATAGGCCTCGCCCACCGCCGCCAGATCGACGCGTCCTGCCGCCTCCAGCGTTTCGACGTCCAGTACAAAGCGCGACGGCGTCCTCGCCGCGCGTTTCAGGCAGAGCGCAAAGTCGGTCAGCTCGCCCGCGGACGTCACTTGCGAGTGGGAGGACAAGACCCGGTCAAGCAGTGTCGTGCCCGTGCGCGGCATGCCGACGATGAAAATGGGCTGGGCTGATGACCCGCCTTCCGGACCGGCAAACGCCGCCGTGCGGATCGCGGCATCGAACAGCCTCTCATCCTGGCTGAAGTCATAATCGAGCGCCGCGCGCTTGGCCGCCTTGCCCTCGCCGAACGCCGCCATCGCCTTCTCGGCCTGGCCAAGATCCTCATATGTCTTGGCGATCGCATGCGCGAGATGCAGCCCCCGGTCCGCCTTGTCCGGCCTGCCATACGTCTCAAGCCGGCCATAAGCCGACTGCAGCGGCTCCAGCAGATTATCGTCTGCGCTTTGCCTGGAGACCTGCACCAGCCCCGTCATCGCGCGCACATCATCCGGATCGAGCCTGAGGCAAGCGCGATAGGCGGACTCGGCCTCATCCATCCGCCCCGCAAACTGCAGCGCCACGGCGAGATTATAATGCCGCTCGGCCATGTCCGGCGCCGCGGCCACAGCGCGCTCATAGAAGGGGATGGCCTTCTCGTGCAGCCCGGCCCGGCTATAGATCACGCCGATCGTATCGAGCGTCCAGGAGTCAGCCTCGCCCACCTGCCCTGCCGCCGCATCTGCCGCCGCCACAGCCTCGCCCCGCCGCGACAGTGCAATCAGGCTTCGCCCCTTCTGCGCCAGCGCCGACGCCTTGCCGGGACGCAGCGCCAGAACGCGGTCATAAAGCTCGATCGCCTTGACATGATTGTCATGATCAGCCGCGATCACACCCAGCAGCAGCAGGGCCTCATCGACCTCACGATCTTCCTGCACAGCCGCGATGCAGAGGGCGTGCGCCTCTTGATACCGCTTGTCCAGAATCAGTGATCTTGCAGGAGCGAGGTCTGTGCGGCGCATCAAGTGTCCAAATATTGATCAGTCGTAGACTACAATTGTCACAGATTGCGTAAATGCCGCAAGCTTCTGCCCGTCCTGCCTTTACGCCCGAGCCATCGCGGAAACTAACTCTCAACCAGGGCGTCCCCATTCAATCAAGCCGGGGGACCGGTAGGAGGAGTATTATGTCGAAACAGATATTCATGCTGGGCGTCAGTGCCCTGGCATTGAGCACGATTGCACCCGTTGCGGTCGCGCAGGATGGCGAGCCGGTCGAAACCGAAGCGCGCCAGCAGACGATCACGGTGACCGCCACACGCCGCGAAGGTACGGTTCAGGACGTGCCGATCAATATCGCAGCCGTCGGCGCCGAACAGATCGAGGAGCAGGGCATCAGTGAACTGTCCGACCTTCTCTCCTTCGTTCCGGGCATCAATATCGTCGACCGCGGCGCGCGCCAGGGCAACCCGATCATTGTGCGCGGCATCAATGCCGACCCGATCGGCTCGGGCGATGGCAATAATGATGGCGGCGGCACGGTGGCCACCTATCTCGGCGAAGTTCCGCTCTTCGTGGACCTCAAGCTCAATGACATGGAACGCGTCGAGGTCCTGCTCGGGCCGCAGGGGACGCTATATGGCGCAGGCACACTGGCCGGGGCGATCCGCTATATTCCGGTGAAGCCGAAATTCGGCGAGGATTCGCTCGAAGCGCGCGCCGATCTCTACATGTATTCCGAAGCCGAGGATTTCTCCTACGATACAGGCTTCACCTTCAACAAAGCCTTCGGCGACACCTTCGCGGTGCGCGGCTCGGTCGATTTCCTGGATGATTCCGGCTTTGTCGATCAGCCCTTCCTGCTGCGGGAAGTGGGCGTGTCCAATCCCGATCCGGACTTCTCCGATCCGGCCGCTGTGTCCGCCAATCTGCGCAGCGAAGAAGACGTCGATACAGAAGAAGCCGTCTCCGGCCGCATCGCCGCGCGCTGGGAACCGACGAACTGGCTCGACGGCACACTGACCTATTACTTCCAGGATGTGGATGTCGGCGGGCGCCGCATTTCGTCCAAGCGCGCTGTCTATCCGGGCGCCGGCCCTGAGATCTTCTCTGCCGGCGACTTCGAGAACGGCAAGCGCGTGCCAGAGCCGAACACGATCAAGAATGAGCTTCTGGCGCTCGAAGTCATCGCTGACCTCGGCTTTGCGGAACTGACCTCGGCGACCGGCCTTTCCAAGTTCGAGGATGATGGTCAGCGCGACCAGAACGATCTTCTCGTTTCGCTGGAATACTCCTACGAGCTCTTCCCGGCTTTTGGCTCAGTCACACGCGAAGTTGGCGAAACCGAAACCTTCACGCAGGAACTTCGCCTCGTTTCGACGATGGACAGCCGCTTTAACTGGATCGTCGGCGGGTTCTATTCGGAATCCGACAATGCCGGCTTCTCGGCCGAATTCACGCCGGGCTATGACACCTATGCGATCAATGAACTCGGCTTTGATTTCCTCGTCGATCGCCCGGACGATCTTGAATATTATTCGACAGGACGCACCGAGCTTGAGGAATCTGCGCTCTTCGGCGAACTCGGCTACGAGATTACCGACAAATGGTCGGTCACCGTCGGCGCCCGGTATTATGATTATGAGCTGAAGGATACGAGCACGGTCGATTTCCCGCTTTTCGACCTCGACTTCGTTCCGCCGACACTCGACGAGATCAAGAACGCCGAGACCGAACTGGCGCAAGCTGAAGACGGCACGCTCTTCAAGTTTAACAC
>NZ_JBARZC010000530.1:0-5058 GCF_049649345.1 Henriciella sp.
GTGTCGCCTCGACGGGCCGCGAAGCGGTCGATACCGCAACGCGGCTGAAGCCTGTCCTCATCCTTATGGATCTGCGCATGCCGATCATGGATGGATATGAGGCGATGAAGAGCTTGAGGAGCGCCGGACACACCATGCCGATCATAGCCATATCCGCAGAGATCAATCCTGACATCGAACGCCGCGCCCGCGCTGCCGGGGCTGATGGCGTCGCCGCCAAGCCGCTCGACGCCGAAGCGCTCCGCCGCCTCGCCACAGACTGGACCAGCCGCAAATCAGGCGCAGCATGAGCGGCGCAGACAGCGCAGCAGAAGACCGGCGCAAGGAAACGCTGAAGTCCTCCTTCAAATCCTACCTGAAGCCGACCATGGCTTTCATGCTGGTGCTCGGCTTCGCGTCCGGCCTGCCGCTGATGATGGTGTTTTCGAAGCTGTCATTCTGGCTGCGGGAATCGGGTATCGACCGCGCATCCATTGGCGGTCTTTATGCCGTTTCCTTTGCTTATTCCCTGAAATTCCTGTGGGCCCCCGTGGTCGACAGGATCCAGCTGCCCGGCCTCAGGCACCTCCTCGGCCAGAGGCGCAGCTGGATGGTCCTGGCCATTTGCGGAACAGCGCTTGGCCTGTTCCTGATCAGTTCGACAGACCCGGCCGTCGCGCTCGGCCCTGTCGTCGTCGGTGCGCTGGTCCTGGCGTTTTCAGGGGCCACACTCGACATTGCCGTGGATGCCTGGCGCATCGAGTCCGCGCCCAATGACGAGCAGGCCAATATGGCGGCGGTCTATAATCTCGGTTACCGCTTCGCCATCATGTTTGCGGGCTTCGGCATGGTGATTGCCGGGTCTACCAGCTGGCATTTCGCCTATGCGCTGATGGCCGTCGTCATGCTGACGATCGGCGCCATCATCATCTTCTTCGTGTCAGAGCCGGAACGCACCGAGCGCCTGAAGGACGAGACCAAATCCTTTGCTGGCAAGGTGAAGGACGCTGTCGTCGAGCCTTTCTGGCAGCTGGTCCGCAAGTTCGGCATCTGGGTCATTCCCGTTGCCGGCATCGTCACGCTCTACCGGATCAGCGATTTCACGATGGGTGTCATGGCAAGCCCGTTCTATGTCGACCTTGGCTATTCGCGCGAAACCGTTGGCTGGATCCAGGGCATTCTCGGGCCGTGGCCGATCATTGTGGGCGGGTTTGTCGGCGGCTTTGTCGCTGTGCGCTACAGCCTCATGCCAGCCTTGATCGCGGGCGGCGTGATTACATTGCTGACGAATGGCGCGTTCGCTGCCCTCGCCCTGCTGGCCGGGCCGGACCTTGATGTCGTGGCGAATGCTGTGTCTGCAGGCGTAGCTCCGCCGGAAGGCGCTGTCGTGAATACGCCCAGCGTGTGGGCGCTGATGGGTGTGATTGTCGCGGACAATCTGGCCGCAGGCTATGTCGGGTCAGTCTTTATCGCCTATATGTCGTCGCTCGCCGACCGGAAGTTTGCGGCGACCCAGTATGCGCTCCTCAGCTCGGCCTATTCCTTTTTCTGCAAGCTTGCAGCGACGACGACGTCGGGGCCGCTGTCGGAGACGATCGGCTGGGCCGGCTTCTTCACCGTGACAGCGCTCTACACCCTGCCGCCGATTGCCCTCATCCTGTTCGTGATGCGGTACGGACCGGAAAACGCCAAAGGCGTGAGGCTCTTCGAGGACGAGGCCGGGGCAGACGAGGTGCCGGCACCGGAAGGCCCCGTGCCGGCAAAGTCCTAGGCCTTGTTGTGCACCAGCTTGTCGATGTCGAAGGCGGCGAAGGTGGCAAGGTTCACGATATCCGACACGGTCGCGCCGAGCGAGGCGATCTGGATCGGCTTTTCAAAGCCGAGCAGGATCGGCCCGATCACGGTCGCGCGGCTCATTGAGGTGAGCAGCTTGGTCGCGATCGCGGCAGAGTGGATGGCCGGCATGACCAGCACATTGGCCGCGTCGGACAGGCGCGAGAACGGATAAAGCAGCTTGTGGCCGGGATTCATCGCCACATCGACGCCGACATCGCCTTCATATTCGAAATCGATATCATCGCGCGCATCGAGCATGGCGACCGCTTCGCGAACTTTCTCGGCCCGCTCGCCCATCGGATTGCCGAAGGTCGAATAGGACACGAAAGCGACGCGCGGGATAAAGCCGAGGCTTCTGACTGAATCGGCCGCCTCACAGGCGATGCCGACCAGATCCTCAGCGACAGGCAGCTCTGTAATCGAGGTGTCGGCGATGAAGATCGTCTTGCCCTGATTGATCACCATGGACATGCCGATGACCTGCTTGCCCGGGATCGGGTCGAGCACGGCCTGCACGTCTTTCAGGGCGACATCGTAATTGCGGGTCACGCCCGTGATCATGCCGTCCGCATCGCCGAATTTCAGCATGCAGGAGCCGAACACGTTGCGGTCCTGATTGACGAGGCGCTGGGCATCGCGGCGCAGGAAGCCCTGCCGTTTCAGCCGGTCATAGAGATAATCGGTATATTCCGGGTTCCGGTCAGACAGGCGCGCATTGATGATGTCGAGCGAGCCTTCCGGCACACCCATCTGCTGCATGCTGCGGGTGACCTGATCTTCGCGGCCGATCAGGATTGGCTGGCCAAGGCCCTGGTTCTTGAACGTATAGGCCGCGCGCACGACGGACGGCTCCTCGCCCTCTGCAAACACGATGCGCGGCTGCTTCTCGCGGACATAGGCCTGCACGCCCTGGATGAAGGAGGCGGTCGGATCGAGACGGCGCGCCAGGCTGCGGCGATACTCGTCCATATCCTTGATCGGCTTGCGCGCGACGCCGGTATCCATTGCGGCCTGGGCAACAAAAGGCGGCACGAAGCTGATCAGGCGCGGGTCGAACGGCGTCGGGATAATATAGTCCTTGCCGAATTGCGGACGCGAGCCGTGATAGGCTGCGGCAACCTCGTCCGGCACGTCCTCGCGGGCAAGCTCGGCAAGCGCCCGGGCAGCGGCGACCTTCATCTCTTCATTGATACCGCGCGCACGCACATCGAGCGCCCCGCGGAAGATGTAGGGAAAGCCGAGAACGTTATTGACCTGGTTGGGATAGTCCGATCGGCCCGTCGCAATGATCGCATCATCGCGCACCGATTTGATGTCTTCCGGCGTGATCTCGGGGTCCGGATTGGCCATGGCGAAGATGATCGGATTGGGCGCCATGCTGGCGACCATTTCCTTGGTGATCGCGCCGGCCACGGACAGGCCGAGCACAACGTCGGCGCCTTCCATGGCTTCTGCCAGCGTGCGCTTGTCGGTTGCGACCGCATAGGCAGACTTGAACTGGTCCATCTTATTGGTGCGGCCTTCATAGACGACGCCCGTGGAGTCGCACATCAGGATATTCTCGGCCTGCACGCCGAGATGGCGGATCAGACCGGCGCAGGAGAGGCCCGCAGCCCCGGCCCCCGACACGGCCACCTTGATGTCTTTCAGTTCCCGCCCGGTAATGTGGCAGGCATTGATGATGCCGGCCGCCGCGATGATCGCCGTGCCGTGCTGGTCATCATGGAAGACCGGAACGTCGAGATCCTCACGCAGCCGGCTTTCGATGATGAAGCATTCAGGCGAGCCGATGTCTTCCAGATTGATGCCGCCCCAGGTCTCGCCAATATTGCGCACCGTCGTGATGAATTCTTCTGTATCGGTCGTCTGCACCTCGACATCGATCGAGTCGACGTCGGCAAAGCGTTTGAAGAGGACTGACTTGCCCTCCATCACTGGCTTGGAGGCCATCGCGCCGAGATCGCCGAGGCCGAGAATGGCCGTCCCGTTGGAGATCACCGCGACCATATTGCCCTTGGAGGTATACTCATAGGCGAGATCCGGGTCTTCTGCGATAGCTTTTACAGGAACCGCGACACCCGGACTGTAGGCGAGCGACAGGTCCCGCTGGGTCGCCATCGGCTTGGTGGGTGCGATGGAAAGTTTGCCGGGACGCGGCTGGCTGTGGAAGTCGAGCGCTTCCTTGTCGGTGAATGTTGGACGCTTTGACGTCATGACTGCGGGCCTTCTAAACGCTTATGGTTCTGTGCGCTCGTGTCTAAGCTGGTCCGTAAACCCCGACAACCCGGCAAGACGTGCGAATTTCGATTGCGCAAGACGTGCCCGAATCCGCTACAAGAGGTGCGCAATGCCTGACACCCAGTCCGCTCCGAGCGCCGCAAAGGCCCCGACGCCTTTCATGGCGCAGTATCTCGACATCAAGTCGAAGCATGAAGGCGCGCTCCTCTTTTTCCGCATGGGCGACTTTTACGAGCTGTTTTTCGAGGATGCTGTGCGCGCCTCTGAAATCCTCGATATTACGCTCACGGCGCGCGGCGAGCATGAGGGCAAGCCGATCCCGATGGCAGGCGTGCCCTATCACGCCGCAGAAGCCTATCTCGCCCGGCTGATCAAATCCGGCGAACGCGTCGCCGTCTGCGAACAGACAGAAAGCCCGGCCGAAGCGAAAAAGCGCGGCTCCAAGGCGATCGTGAACCGCGACGTGGTGCGCATCGTCACGCCCGGCACGATTACCGAAGACACCATATTGCCGGCCCGCCAGTCCCAGGCGCTTGTCGCCATCGGTTTTGCCTCCGGCGGGGCGGATGCGGCAATCGCCGCCTGCGACGTCTCGACCGGTGCGTTCGAAATCCGCGCGGTCGCACCCGAAGCGCTGGGCGATCATCTCTCGGCTCTGCCCATGCGCGAGCTGCTCGTCACTGAAGAGGACGAAGCTCGCCCGCTGGTGCGGCTTGCGCTGTCGGCTTTCCGCACGCCGCTGACGCGCCGGCCCAAACAGGCAGCCTCGCCCAAGGCGGGTGAAGCCGCGCTCAAAGCGACCTACAAGGTCGCAGCCCTCGATGCGTTCGGCGAGTTTTCGCGGGCAGAGCTGTCGGCAGCTGGCCTGTTGCTCGACTATCTCAGCCTCACCCAGGCCGGCGCCGAGATCCGGCTGGACCCGCCGCAGCGCAGCGAGACAGGCGCAGGGCTCGCCATCGATCCGGCAACCCGCGCCAGCCTCGAGATCGACACAGCCATCAATGG
>NZ_JBARZC010000531.1:0-10340 GCF_049649345.1 Henriciella sp.
AGACGCGCCTGCATGGTGGCCGGGCGGGCGACAGAGCGCGAAAGCGTATCGGTTGCCGCCGCCGACGATACGATCAAGCGCACTCAGCGCCGTTTGCGCGCTCCAATAGGCACTGACCCAGGTTTCAGGCGTGATCGGCGTGCCCACGTCATAACTGAATCGTCCGAGGCGTGCGTCTACGCGCTCATGATCGTAGTGCAGGGGAGCATTGACCGGAAAGACATAGGGCATGGCATCGCCAGGCCGGCCGCTCGCCTGCCACTGCGCTGATACCGTTTTCAGGAAGTCGATATAGGCGTCGGAATGGACGGCACGCAGTGGACCTTCGCCAAAATCGGCGGGGGCATGCGGCGGCGCTGGCAAAGCATGCAGGATGGCTTCCAGCCGCTTAGGTTTCTCTGCATAGGGCACGAATTCGCCGTTCTGCAGTTCCCTTTGCGGAGCGTGAGCCTTCTGGCGAGGGTGGAAAAAAGTATCCACTTCTGACCCTTTTTGGCGCGCCGCGACCGGAGGCGCCTAGTCCTTCTTGAGCGGCACGCCATAAAGCTCGAGCCGATGATCGACCAGCTTGTAGCCGAGGCGTTCGGCGATCTCGACCTGCAGCTTCTCGATCTCTTCGGAATGAAACTCGACCACATCGCCCGTTTTTACATCGATGAGGTGGTCATGATGCTCTTCCGGTACTTCCTCAAAGCGGGCCCGTCCGTCGCGGAATTCATGCCGCTCGATGATGCCGCTCTCCTCGAACAGCTTCACTGTCCGATAGACCGTCGCCAGCGAAATCGAATTATCGAGCTCATTGGCGCGGCGGTGCAGCTCTTCAGCGTCCGGGTGGTCTTCCGAGACAGAAAGAACGCGCGCGATGACGCGGCGCTGCTCGGTCATGCGCAGGCCTTTTTCGGCGCAGAGTTTTTCTAAACGGTCCATGAGCGCTTCATGCCCCCGATTCCCCGATCTGTCCAGCAACTGTGCGGGACATGAGGATCGCATCAGTCTGCGAGCCTCCCTCCCGCTGATAATAGTTCTTGCGCCGCCCATCGGCAAGAAAGCCTGCCGATCGGTAAAAGGCGACGGCACCGTCATTGTCCGCCGCGACGTCGAGCAACAACCGGTCGATCCCGTATTGGCCAAGAAGTTCGGCTGCCTGCCGGAGGAGCTGCGCGGCAAGGCCCATGCGCCGGTGCGCGCGGCTGACGGCGAGGGTCAGTATTTCCGCATCCGGCGGCGTGCGTTGAATGAGGATCAGCCCGGCGAGCTTTCCTTGTCGCTCAGCCGCAAGGCCGAGTGTCGTGCGCAGCTCCAGCATGTCCCGGAACGCAAAGGCGGACCAATGTTCTCCATTCGAAAAACTGGCTTCATGCAGAAGCGCCGCCGCTGCGGCGTCTTCCTTGCCGAGCAGGCGGATGTCGAACCCGGTCATCTAAAGACGTTTTCCGCCGGGCAGGGCCGCGTCCGGACTGCGCACATAGACCGGGCTTGAAGAGGCTGTCTCCGCATCGTGCGTCTCGCCAATCTGGGCGGCCCGTTGGGCAGAGGGGTGCGCTGGATGGATATCGAGCGACGTGGCTGTCTCGGCGAGTGCGGCCAGCCCGTCCCCATAGACAAAGTGAGGATGCGCGGCGAGTTCGCGGGCCACGGAGGAGAGGCCGATCTCCTCCGGCTGATCGAGCGCCTCACCCGTCCGGAAGCGCTGGGCCCAGTAGGTGATGTCAGGCGGACGCCGCTTGGCCGGAAGCAGCACGATCGCAGAGCCCTGCTGGCCTGCGGGCAAGGCGGCTTCGAGGCTCGTGATACCGATGCAGGGAATCTTCAGGGCGAGCGCAAGGCCGCGGGCAAAAGCGATGCCGACCCTGACGCCTGTAAAGCTCCCGGGCCCGGTAACAACGGAAAGCCTGCTCAGATCACCAAATGTGACGCCGGCCTCTGCCAGGCAGTCCGATATAAGTCCGGGAAGGCGTGCATCCTGGCCCTTTGTCATGGCCTGATAGACAGACGCGACGCAGGCGCCATCGCGGACCAGCGCTACATCGCAGGCCGGGCCGGATGTATTGATGCCAAGCGTCAGCATGGGTGTGTGTCTTACAGGATCTCGCAGGCTTCGTCGAAGTCGAGACGCGGGCTGCGCGGGAAGAGCGTGCTCTCATCGCCATGGCCGATGGCGACAAGAAAGTTCGAGCGCCAGTGTTTGGTTTCTTCGCGGTTGGAGAAAAACTCCATGTCGACGCCATCCTGGCTGAAGCCGGACATCGGGCCGCAATCAAGGCCGAGCGCACGGGCCGCGATGATCAGATAGGCACCTTGAAGCGTGCCGTTTCTGTCGGCGGTGTCCTTGCGCTTGTCCTTGTCCTCGAACCAGTCCTTCGCGCCCGGATTGTGCGGGAACAGCTTAGGGATTTTCTCGTGAAACATCATGTCGGTCGCGACGATACAGATCCAGGGGGCATTCATCGTCTTCTCGCGATTGCCTTCCGACAGGTGCGGGGCGAGGCGTTTCTTGGCCTCTTCTGAGGTGATAAAGACAAAGCGCGCCGGGCAGCAATTGGCGCTCGTCGGGCCCATTTTAGTGAGGTCATAGACCGCGCGGATCAGGGTTTCCGGCACCGACTTGTCGAGCCAGCCATTATAAGTGCGCGCATTCCGCCAGATTGTATCCAGCGCATAGTCGTTCACGGGGTCCGACATCGGGTCTCTCCTTGATTGTCTGTTTTTAGATTGCAGCTTCGACGGCATTCACTTCCGGCACATAGGCTTTCAGCATGTTCTCGATGCCCTGTTTCAGGGTCATGGTCGAGGACGGGCAGCCTGCACAGGCCCCGCGCATGGAGAGGTGAACGATGCCTGTATCGGAATCATATTTCTGGAAGGTGATATCGCCGCCATCCTGCGCAACGGCAGGACGCACGCGCGTTTCGATCAGTTCGAGGATTTCGCCGACGATTTCTGCGGTTTCGCCTTCATAATCTTCAATCGTCGTGGCGCCGTCGTCGCCCGCTGCAGGCATGGTGCCGTCATTGATGACAGGCAGGCCGGCCACGTAATGGTCCATGATCGCCGCGAGTACCATCGGCCGGACATGTTTCCAGTCGGCCTTTTCTTCCTTGGAGACGGATAGAAAGTCCCCGCCGAGGAAGACGCGTGTTACGCCGGACACCTGAAACACGGTCTGCGCCAGCGGGCTGGTCCCTGCTTCACTTTCGTTTGCGAAGTCGAACGGGCCAGCTGCGCCTGCTACGGTCTCGCCGGGCAGGAATTTCAGCGTATCCGGATTTGGCGTCGGTTCGGTCTGGATGAACATTGTGGGCAGCCTTTTTGCTCTAGCTGCTCAGATGGACAGTTTTCAGACAGCTTTCAAGCGGCTGGCCGATCAGGAGTCAGTCTGCTCGGCCTCGGCGGCTTGTGCTTCGGCGGCGACCGCTGCGGCGGCTTCGGCAGCCTGGCGCTCTTCAATCAGGGCTGCACCAAGATCTTTCGTCGCTTGGCTGGCCTGGCCGAGATAGAAAGCCATCATGGCGATATGGTCTGCCATCAGGCGTGCATCGCCGGCCTGGCTCGAGACGAAAACAGGGTTCAGCTCGGCTGCGCGGCGCCAGCTGGCTTCGAGCCGGTCCATACGCGTCTGGACAGCGTCGCTGACGGCAATTTCCGGTTCGGCGAGGATCGAGGCAGCGATCAGCTGGCTTGCAACGTGGGCGCGGGCACGGGCTTCGAAGAAGATGCGGATGTCTTCCTTGGAGGCCGGCCAGCCTTCCCGCATGCCGATGCGTTCTTCAAGTCGTGCATGCGAGGCATCGGCCCAGCCTGCAAACAAAGCCAGTTCGTCAACCAGCGCGTCAGTACCAGCAGGCGCTGAGGCGAGGTCGCGTTCCAGGCGGCCTTCATAACGGGCCAGCGCTTCGGCTGCTGCGGCAAGGCGAGGGGTTTGAGCCAGGTCGGCTTCTGGCGCGAGCAGGCGGGCGGCTGCTGACAGATCGGGATCGGCCGTGCCGTCGGCATTTACGGATTTGCCTGCCGTCATGCGCGAAAATTCGCTGAGCGAAGCGGACACGGTCCGCTGCCATTCGGGAAGGCCCGTCAGGCGCGCTTGCGGGTGCCAGCCTGGCCGGTCACTGGCCCAGCCCGGGCCTTCGATTTCGCGCGCGATCAGGCTGACCATGACGCCGGTTTCAGGCGAAGCCCAGGGCGTTTCGGCCGACAGGATGACCGGGTCATCTGTAATGTGGTGGGACACAACAATGAGTGCCGGGTAAAAACCGATCAGGAACAGGACGAGCAGGATCTGAAAGGTGCGAATGATCCGGCGCCACAACAGGCCGGCCGACATCATCAGCGGAGAGGGTTCAGCTTCTTCCAGGTATTGGGCGGGAAGATCGGTCCCAATCAGAGTGACAGCAGGGCTTTCCCGGCGCGGCGAAACGGGAAGCTTCTCCACATTGCTCATCGCATGTCCTTATACCAGTAACGCCCCGTCCGTCGCCACTGTTGGACGAGCGCAAGAGCTTATCAAGTCGTTAACGCATTAAACTTGCGAAATTCCGCAGGACGACTTGCAAGTTGCGCACCAGACGGGCGTTTCTGCCTTCAGGGCTACTCGATGATGACAAAGCCTTCGGGTATGGGAGGGGGCGTCGAGGCCACGCCGATGGTCGCCTCAATCTTCTCGCCGATCCCGCTTTCGCGGTCCTCATAGGAGGAGACAAGCGAAGTGTAGGGCGGCACATGCACCCACCCGCCTTCAGCCGTATTCTGGAGCAGTTCGAAATGCAGGTGGAAGGTCGTCGGCGTGCCGCCAAAATCGTTCGACACATAGCCGAGGGTCTGCCCCTTCGTGACAGTGTCGCCGGACGAGACCTGAAGCGCGCGCATATTCATGTGCATGTATTTGTAAACGCGCGGCCCTGCACGTAGCGACACAGTGTAGGTACCGATCGACTGGATGATGCCGTCTTCGGCGGCGACGACCTCATACAGGGCGCGCTCGGCGGCATTCGTTCTGCGAAGCTGGTTGCAGCCTTCTGCCGTGCCGACGCGAATATCCTGGCCCTGATGGATACGGCTTACCGGGCAATATGGCGAATTCCGGTTCGATGAACGGGTTTCGCAGAAATTGTCCCGCCAGGGGTATTGATAATTGCGCGGGTCGCATTGATCCCCGCCCTTGATGCCGCCGCCAAACATCCAGACCTGCGATTGCAGATAGGCGGGGGCAGACTTGATTGGAAAGCGCATGTCCGGGGCGAAGACAGCCTCTGTCTCGATTGTGCCGGTGCCCGAGCCCTGCAGGAGCTGGCCGGGCTCGACATAGGAGAAGACCACGACAGGTTCGGGTTCGGGGTCTGGTGTGTCTGTAACAGGCGTCGAGTCACTCGGGTCAGCCGGGTCGAGGTCGGCCGGGTCGGGCTCTTCGGGATCGGCCGCGTCGGTCTCGGTCGGATCAACCGCGTCGGGGCCTTCCGGATCTGCCGCGTCAGTCTCTGTCGGGTCAGGGGTCTCCGTGTCTACCGGCTCGGTCGGGTCCGGGACCGTGTCGGGATCATCTGTGTCCACCGGGTCGAGCGGATCCGGATCGGTGCTGGGGTCCGTCTCTGGATCTGGATCGGGCGTGTCCAACGGGTCCGACACCGGGCCCTCATCGGTCTCTCCGGTATCGTAAGGATCATCGACAGGTTCGGCAGGCGGGGCAGGTCCCGGCGCGCCTGGCGGGATTTCGGGGTTGTACTCGTCGTCGCGCCCATCGCCTGGGTATCGGATATTGTCACACGCCGGCACCATGAGAATGGCGGCGATGAGAAGTCCCCTGAGAAGTGTCATTATTGAGTCCCCGAGATCACGATTTCTTCTGCGACGGCCTTGGCCTCGTCTTCGGTGATACAGTCTCCGCCCTCTTCGCCTGAGCCGAGGCATTCGAATTCGATCATATAATCAGCGCCATAGCGCGAAAATGAGACGATCGCGCCTGTCGTCGTCTCCGAATAGGTCATGTCTTCGGTCTCGACATTCTCCACATTCGGAATGTCCGTGACGAGATTGGTGCCATTGACGATCAGATTGTAGTCCTGGCCCGGAAACACGGCGAAATAGCCATCAGGCACGGGCCTGAACTGGGGCTGAGGACCATCTGTCGTGCCGGCCGGGCGCACCGGCATTGTCGGCAGGAGGACCGGAACAGGCGGCGCAGTAGAGCCGCTCTGTATGTTGAAGGCGCCATCGTCCTCGCTTGCCGGCGAGGAGGCAAGGTCTGTGCGCGCCGCTTCCCAGTCGATCTCGGCCGTCCGGCTCGCGGCGGCAGGACGGACTGGCTGATCTGGTTCTGACTCGGCGCCGGTTACGGCCTCTGGCCGATTGGTATCCGCGGTTTCTACAGGATCGGGATCCGCCGGCCCGGCAGTTTCCATGCCGGCCTGATCGTCTGTATCCGCACGCCCGATGTCGACATCGCACCCGGCAAGCGCGGCTACCGCACCGAACACGGCAATTCCTGCAATCTGCTTTAACATGTTTTTCTCAGCCTTCCTTGCTGGCCTCTGCCGAATAATCTGGCTCAACATAGGCAATATTGTCCATCGCCTCGATCTCCGCGATCGCCTGATCGCGGCTGCGTGGTCCGGAATTGGTCAGGACGAGCTCGCCGGCATAACTTGCCCGCTCAAGCCGCAGGCCTCTCAGCGCTGACTTGCCCGCAGCCCAGCGCGCGAATCTGGCCCGCGCGGCGTCTGGATCCTTTCGGAAACTCCGGCCGATTTCATCGAGAACCGGTTCATCGTCGAAGCGTACGATCAGCGTATACTGAGGCACGGAGTTGTCGGCGGTCGCGACCCGTACACGGTCATCGTCACTGGCGGCGTCAGGTCTCTGAACGTCAATGCGAGCCTCTGGCGTGCCGGCTGTTGTCTCAGCCGGTTCGCTGCGTTCGGTGCCTGCCGGTGCATAGGACAGCGAGGCATCATCGCCGCCGGACAGCCAGGCCACGCCGCAGGCCGTGCAGACTGAAACAGCAACCACGGCAAGTCCGATCTGACCGCCATAATAACGTCTGCTCTCCATACTGTGTTTGTGTTCAGCCACCGCCCGGTTTCTTCCTTCGATTCAATCGCCGAGATTTACGTCCGACAGATTCAACAAGCCGGCTCCACAGGGAAGACGGCAAATATCAGAGCCTTCACTCACCGGCTCTGCGCCAGGGTACTGATCGCACGGGCCCGAACATTGTTCCTCTTCACGTGGTGAAAGTGCCGCCAAAACGATATCCGACAGCGATGTCCCGGTAAGGTCGGGGCGCTTGCTCTTTACCAGTGCAAGCGCAGCCGAAACGTGGGGTGCGGCCATGCTCGTGCCCTGCTCATAGGCGTAGAAGCAGTTGTCGAGCCTCTCATTGGTGACCGGGTCGGTGCACTGACTGGCCCGCTTGGTCGACAGGATGCCGTCAGGGCGACCATCGCCATTGTCATCGCGTTGAAGATCGCCGCCCGGCGCAAGGACGTCGACCTCGGCCCCATAATTGGAATAGGGCGCAATCCGGCCTCGCGCATCACCGGCGGCGACCGAAATCACATTGTTGCAGCCGCCTG
This sequence comes from Henriciella sp., assembly GCF_049649345.1. Lineage (GTDB taxonomy): Bacteria > Pseudomonadota > Alphaproteobacteria > Caulobacterales > Hyphomonadaceae > Henriciella. The sequence goes on from NZ_JBARZC010000531.1 coordinate 7,566, forward strand.
GCGAATAGTACTGGGTCGACACAGAATCATTACCGGCCGCCGCAACAACGACCACGCCGCGCTCTGTGACGGCATCAATCGCGTCCTGCATCGAGGCCGGGCAGAAGCGGAACAGGCCGATCGACAGGTTGATGATATCGGCCGGATTGTCATTCCAGACCTCGTTTCCAAGCTCGTCATATTCAGGGATGAGCCCGCCTGCCCAGCGGATCGCATCATTGATATCCGATAGCCGACCGCCGCATTTGCCGAGGGCGCGCACGGGCACGACCTTCACGTTCCACGCCCCGCCCGCAACGCCGTTGGCATTGTTGGACACGGCCGCACCAATCGTGCCGGCCACGTGGGTGCCGTGGAAGGTATCTTCGAAGACGAACTCCTCGGGACATTGATCGCCTGGATCGTTCGGGTTGGCGTCGCGGCTGTCGCCATCATTGGCCATGGCGAGATCGGTGACCATGTCCCAGCCGGGGGCGACATTGGGCGAACCTGAAATGTCAGGATGGTCCATTTCCAGACCGGTATCGACGACGGCAACGACCACTTCCGGCGAGCCTTGTGTCGCCTGTGTCGTCCAGAAATCGACAAAGCCCGCCCCGCCGGCCACCTCGTTCTGGCCGGTGCCCGGATTGAGGAAATTCCACTGGAGCGACCAGAGCGGGTCATTCGGCGTAATCGCTGTTGCCGTGACCGGGCCCTGATTTTTCGGGCGGCGGGCAAACTGGTTCTGATAGAGCCAGTCCTTCTCGACATATTCGAACTCGCCGCTCTCTTTCAGGTCGCGGATCACGCACACCGTCGCGAGGACGGCATCTTGCGAGATTTCCGCGTCGCTCATCCCTTCCGGGCAGACAGTCTCTTCCGTCTCTTCGGCGATCCAGGGCGTATCGTCGTCGTCCTCGCCGCCATAGCGGGTCGGCTTCATGGCGCGTGAGCCGACCTCGATGACCATCTGGCCGGAGCGTGAGCGCTGAATGTTTGCGGCGAGCCCATATTTCTGAGCCGTTTCGATCATTCTGGATTCGGCGCCGACCTGGGCCTCCATGGCCGTTTGGCGCATGACAAGACGGCGTTCAGCCGATTTCTGGGTAAGGGGCCTCTCCTCGACAATCGCTTCCATCTCCAGGCTGCGCGGAGCATCGGCGCTGGGCGCTGGCGCGCTGGGATAGGCCTGAATGCTGCGCGATTCGCGGATAGGCGCGCGTGGCAGGCCCTTGAATGCCTGCTCGGAGGACTTTGGGTCGATCGTGATGGTCGGGCGCTTGCGAACCGCCCGTTCAAGCCGGCCGGGGGCTTCGATGCTCAGCGAACGGCTCTCGCTTTCCAGCGCTGCCATTTCCTGATCGGTTGGCACGACAATGACGGCCTCTGATGCGTCGCTCGACACATAGGAATCATAGTCATCCATAGTGGGCCCGCTGAAAGCCTCTGCCACGGATGTCGGCGGTGCGCTGTTGCGCGGCTTGGCAACGATGGAGCCGACAACGAACTTGCTGGAGGCGGTAGCCACTCTGACGGGCGATGCTTCCTGCAGCTGCCCCTGGAAGGCGCGGGCTTCGACCGGGACATTCTCCATGGCCGTCTGCGATTCGTCGGTCTCTGCTTCGCCGCCGCCCAGTTGATTAAGGACGCCGTCACCAATCTCAGAAAGGCGATCGAGGCGTCCCTCGGTATTGTCACAGGCGGCCAGAGTTGAGCCAAGTCCCAGAGCCAGAAGGCCCGCTGCCAGTCGTTTGCGAATTGTCATCCCGGATGCAATCCCCTCGCTATCGCCGCCCCCATTATGAGCATGATAGCGGGTTGTTTACCAAATGACGAGGCTTTTCCGGACCGCATGGCGGAGGCGGCTCAAATCGCCCCAAGCGCATGGCCAACCGTTTCGCCAGCTTCGCGAATGGCTTCTCTTGCCGGCATGGAAACAGCCGTCAAATTCATGAAGCCATGCACCATGCCAGGATGCTCCCGGATGGTGACCGGCACGCCGTGTGCGGCAAGTTTTGACGCATAGGCGCGGCCTTCATCCTTGAGCGGATCCCATCCGCAAAGGACCAGATGGGCCGGGGGCAGGCCGCGAAAATCTGCGTCGGGTGAAAACAGCGGCGAGACTTTCGGATCCATCCTGTCGGTTTCCGAGTGGATGTAGGCGTCGCGGAAATAGTCGAACAGATTTGGCGACAGGAAGAAGCCTTCCTGGAAGGTGAGTTTCTTGGCGCGGATGTCGACGAACTGGACAAGCGGATAGAGAAGCAGCTGATAAGCCGGAAGAGGCCCGCCGCGCCGCGCCATTTCCTGGCAGAGATAGGCGGAGAGATTGCCGCCCGCGCTGTCACCTGCAACGCAGAGCCTGTCCGGGTCCATGTTCAGCACATCAGACCGCGCGCAGGCCCATTCCCATGCCGCGGCGGCGTCCTCATGGGCGGCCGGGAACGGATTTTCAGGCGCAAGGCGATAATCGACCGAAAGAACCCGGCAGCGTGAGCCGGCCGCGAGCCTGCGGCAGATCATGTCATGGCTGTCGAGATCGCCGAGCACGAAGCCGCCGCCGTGAAAGAAGATAATGCCGGGGCCTGGGCCTATGCCCGCGCCGAGCGGCGTGTAGAGCCTTGCCTTGAGTGTTCCCTCTGCGCCATCGACCGCCATGGTGGAAATATCCGCCAGTTCCGGCGCGTCGCGCTCGACGGACCGGCTGGCGCGATAAAAGCTGTTGCGCAGCCGGTCGGTCGACTGTTTCCAGTCGAGCCCGGAAAAGTCGGGAAGCTTGAAGCGGTCCATGAA
>NZ_JBARZC010000532.1:0-3481 GCF_049649345.1 Henriciella sp.
GTTGTGCGCATTCTACCGATTAGGCGGCCTTGTCCCAATCAGGCGCCCAGCTCGGATTGATCAGACGTTGGTCCTCAGCGTTGAGCGCTGTGATCCGCCCCATTTCCTGCGGCGTCAGCTCGAAATCGTGAATATCATTGTTCTGCGCCAGATGGTCAGGCGATGACGACCTTGGAATCGCGATCACGCCCGGCTGCTGGACAAACCAGCGAACGGTTACCTGGGCCGGCGACTTGCCATACTTTTCGCCGATCTCCTTGAGCACCTTGTCATCAAAGACTTTGCCCTGCGCGAGCGGCGAATAGGCGGTGATTGAGGTGCCAAGCGCGTGCGCCGCTTCAAGGATAGGGGTCTGGTTGATGAAGGGGTGATACTCGACCTGATTGGTCAGGATCGGCGCCTTTGAGAGTTTGACTGCCTCAGCAAGCTGCTCGGAGTTGAAATTCGACACACCGATATTCCGGGTCAGGCCGCGCTCGCGCACCTCATTCATCGCGCCGAGCGTCTCTTCGAGGGGAACATCGGCGTTTGGCCAATGCATCAGGATGAGATCGCAATAATCGGTCCCAAGACGCTCTACGCTCTTCTCGACAGAGGCCTGAAGATCTCCATCATTGAAGTCCGACATCCAGACCTTGGTCGTCACCCAAAGGTCTTCGCGCGGCAGCTGCGCATCGGCGATGCCGCGACCGACATGTTTTTCATTTTCATAAGCCTGCGCGGTATCGATCATGCGATAGCCAGCCTCGATCGCCTTGGCGACGCACATCTGCGCGGTTTCCTCTTTAAGCCGCCAGGTGCCGAACCCGATTTTCGGGATGTCGATGCCGAAATGCTTTGTGGTGAGGGTCATCTGTGGGTCTCCTTACGTTGCAATTCTTCACCAAAACAACGGGCGGCCTTCCTCACTTGTTCCTGCACGCTCGCCCCGGGACTGCGGCGTTTCCTGGCCTTCACTGATTGAGGCCGAGTTCCTTTTGCAGCTTCTTGGTCAGCCCGAGAGAGACAAGCCTGTAGCTTTCGCAAAGATAGTCCTTCAGAGCATTGTCGCTCATGCTCTCGTCAGAATAACGCTGGATCCATTTCATGCCGCGCGAGGCAAGATGGGGTGCGCCCTGACAGCCGGGTTGTTCTTTCAGAATGTCGAACCCGAGTTCCGACACCTTGAAACTCACTCGAAATCCGTCATCGGCGCGATCATTCGCAATCGCGAAGACCTTGCCGCCAATCTTCCAGACATGCGAGCCGCCCCACTGCACAATATGGGTCGTATGGGCGAGGCTTTCACAAAAGCCGTTGTACTCTTCCAGTGTCATCGCCCCTCCCCATGCCGGCCCTAATCTGCGCCGAGCAGCATGACGGCGAAATAGTCGTTCTCGTCTGTCCAGGTCTGCTCGAGCCGCCAGCCACAGGCGGCCGCCATGTCTGAAAAGGCGGCCCGGCTGATCTTTCGGGAGTTTTCGGTATGGATCGTCTCACCCCTGGTAAACGAGAACGATTCTCCGGCAATGTTCACTGTCTGGTCGGCTGTGCTGACCAGATGCATTTCGATCCGGCTATCCTCAGAGTTCCAGCGCGCTTCGTGTTCGAAATTGTCGAGGTTAAAGCTGCCACCGAGTTCGCGATTAATGCGCGCCAGGATATTCTTGTTGAACGCCGCCGTGACACCCGCAGCATCATCATAGGCCGGCACGAGAATGTCGGACGGTTTTGGCTGGTCGAGCCCCACAATGAAGGCGGCATTGTCGCCAAGGTCTGCCCGCACGCTCGTGAGGAAGCGGTTGATCTCGGCGTCCGACAGATTGCCGATCGTCGAGCCGGGGAAAAAACCCACCGTCCGCCCATCACCTTCGGGTAAGCGAGCACCGAGATTGGAGGCCATGAAGTCAGACGCAATCGGCTGGATCAGCAGCTCTGGATAATCGGTCTCGAGCTCATCTGCAGCAGCTTTCAGGTGGGAGGCCGAGATATCAACCGGCACGAAGGCGTGCGCATTTTCCAGCGCATCGAGCAGGATCCGCACCTTGACCAGAGAGCCGGCACCATATTCGACGATGACCGCATTCGTCCCGACGGCGTTCGCCATATCCGCAGCGTTCGCGTCCAGAATCTTCAGCTCGGTCCGCGTCGGGTAATATTCCGGAAGCTCGGTAATCTCATCGAAGAGCTGAGAGCCGCGCGCATCATAGAGCCAACGGCTCGGCAACGACTTCTGCGGCTTCGACAGGCCTGCAAGCACGTCCTTGCGGAACGGGTCGTCAGAAAATCCGTCCATCATGCGTCGCGCGCCAGCCTCAGACCTGAAAACTGCCAGCGTTTATCGGGATGGAAGAAGTTCCGGTAGGTTGAGCGGATATGGCCGGGCGGTGTCGCGCAGGAGCCGCCGCGAAGGACATATTGTCCGCTCATGAATTTGCCATTGTATTCGCCCACAGCGCCCTCTTCTGCCTTAAAGCCTGGATATGGGCTGAATGCGCTTTTCGTCCACTCCCAGACATCGCCATAGACGCTGAGCAGGCCTTCGCCTGACTGCGGCGCAGGGCTGAGCCGACCAGCCCCTGCATCATTGCCTTTTATCGGCAGATCTTGCGCGACGGTTTCCCATTCGGCCTCGCCGGGCAGCCGTGCGCCGGCCCAGCTCGCATAGGCATCGGCTTCATAATAGCTGACATGGCAGACCGGCGCGTTCGGATCGACGGGCTGCCAGCCGCGAAGCGTCATCGTCCACCACGCGTCGTCGTGTTGCTGCCAGTAGAGCGGTGCTGTCCAGACTGCATCCTGACACCTGGCCCATCCATCAGACAACCAGTGGTCGGGGGCTTGGTATCCACCTGCCTCGATGAATTCCATCCATTCGCGATTGGTCACGCATCGATTGGCAATTTCAAACGGTTCGAGCCAGGTCTTGTGGCGCGGGCGCTCGCAATCAAAACCGAATCCGGACTCTGCGGTCTGCCCTGTTTCGACAAGCCCTCCCTCGAAGCGGCGCCAGAACAGCGGGGCCGGGTCGCTCTTCATCAGGCGCGGCTCTGGCGGTCTCAGGCCCGGCTTGAGCGGGTTTTGCGCGAAGAGGTGCAGGATGTCTGTCAGGAGGAGTTCCTGATGTTGCTGCTCATGGTGAAGGCCGAGGGTGACGAGATCTTCCAGCTCGGATGAAAAGCCGCCTTCGATAAGAGACGCCATCGCTGCGTCGACATGCGCGCGATAGGCCAGGACATCAGAGAGCGGCGGCCGTGTGAGCAGACCGCGCTCCGGTCGCGGATGGCGCTCGCCAACCGCGTCGTAATAGGAATTGAAAAGATAGTCATACGTCTGGTCGAACGGCTCATAGCTTTGCCAATGGGGCCGCAGCACGAAGCGCTCGAAGAACCAGGTCACATGCGCGAGATGCCATTTCGCCGGGCTCGCATCGTCCATCGACTGGGCGGTCGCATCGGCATCCGACAGACCGTCCGCGAGACAAAGCGTATCATCCCTTACC
>NZ_JBARZC010000533.1:0-1628 GCF_049649345.1 Henriciella sp.
CCTGTATGGCCGTGCCAGAAGCCAGTCCTTCAAGACGGTCCTCGTGAAACGGGCAGAAGCAGCGAAACGGATCGGCCTGATAATCCTGTGCGACGGTGATATGGCCCATCTCATAATGGCCCGCGCCGTTGCGGATCTCACCATGCTGGACGATGCCTGCGCCGATCCCCGTGCCAACCGTGACGTAGGCGAGCGTTTTCAGCCGCTGGCCGGCGCCATGCAGATATTCGCCAAGACACGCGCCCGAGACATCCGTTTCGACCCGGATTGGCACATTGAAGGATGACAAGGCCGCCTTGTAGCTTGCGCCGGACCAGCCCTGTTTCGGCGTATTGAGAACGTGACCATAGGTTCGCGATCCCTTGTCGAGATCGAGTGGGCCAAAGGCGGCGATGCCGATTGCCGAGATCGTTTTCTGCGCGCTGAAAAAGGCGCGTACGCGGGCGAAGGTCTCGTCTGGTGTCGTGGTCGGGATCTCGGTGCTGTCGCGGCTATAGGCAGGATGTTCTGCGACGGCACAGATGAATTTCGTGCCTCCTGCCTCGATCCCGCCCAGCATCGCGTCTCACTCCCGTTTGACGACCACCTTATAGGACCAGGCGGGCAGTTCCAGCACTGTATTCGCGCCGCGCCTCGCGCTCACTATAGCCAGACGGGCGCTACTCGATTTCGGTTGCGTCATTCTATACGCTCGACTGCGGCAGTGATCTCAAGGAGCGGGCCGGTGTGCAATTTATGGCGAAAGGGCCGGACGATGATAGCGATCAGGCAATGGACCGGACGGTAGACGCCCCCTGGTGGAAAGGGGCGACGATCTATCAGGTCTATCCGCGCAGCTTCCGCGATACGACCGGTGACGGGATCGGTGATCTGGCCGGGATCATTGATGGTCTCGATCATATCGCTTCGCTTGGCGTGGATGCGGTCTGGCTGTCGCCTTTCTTCACCTCGCCGATGAAGGATTACGGCTATGATGTCGCCGATTATTGCGATGTCGACCCGATGTTCGGCACGCTGGAGGATTTCGACCGGCTGATCGAGAAGGCTCATCGCCTTGGCCTCAGGATCATCATCGACCAGGTCTATTCGCACACATCAGACCAGCATGCCTGGTTCGAGGAGAGCCGGCAGGACAGAACCAATCCCAAAGCCGACTGGTATGTCTGGGCCGATCCGAAGGAAGACGGCAGCCCGCCAAACAACTGGCAGGCCGTGTTCGGTGGGCCGAGCTGGGAGTGGGACGCGCGCCGCCAGCAATATTACATGCACAATTTCCTCGTCTCACAGCCTGATCTGAACCTGCACAACCGGGAGGTTCAGGACGCGCTGATCGCGGCGGCGAAATTCTGGCTCGATCGCGGCGTCGACGGCTTCCGCCTCGATGCCATCAATTTCGCCATGCATGACCCGCGGCTGACTGACAATCCGCCGTCCGGCCTGCCCATGGAGAAGGTCACCCGCCCGTTCGACATGCAGCACCACACCCATTCCATGTCGCAGCCGGAAATCCCGGCCTTCCTGGAACGCGTGCGCAAAGAGCTTGACCGGGCAGGGGAAACGTTCAGCGTGGCCGAGGTGGTCGGTGCTGAAGCGATTGGCGAGATGAAGACCTTCACAGACGGCGAGGC
>NZ_JBARZC010000534.1:0-5608 GCF_049649345.1 Henriciella sp.
GCCTATTACGACCAGCAAGGCAAACCGATCCCGCCCGCCTCGTCCATCGCGGCGGCGCGCGAGCTTGCCCGCCTGCTCGATCAGGCGGCGCTGTCGGGCGACAGCGACTGGAGCAAGCTCCACACGCTCGTTGCCGATCGCCAGCTCGCCGAACACTGGAAGCGCTCTGTCGATTTCCTCGACATCATCGTGACTCAGTGGCCGGAGGAGCTTGAAAAGAACGTCCAGATGGACCCCTATGCCCGCCGGCTCGCCGCCGCCGAAGCGATGGCGGCCAACTGGCAGGCCAATCCACCAAAAGGCGATGTCATCATCGCCGGTTCGACGGGGGCAGACCCATCCGGCCGCGTGCTGATGAAAGCCGCGCTCAGCTTGCCACGCAGTCTGATCGTCCTGCCGGGGCTTGATGCCAGCGTCGAGCCTGGCGCCTGGCGCCGCATCGCGCAGACGCCGAACCATCCGCAATTCGCGCTTGCAGAAACGCTCGCCGCCCTCGGCTACCGGCCCGATGAGATCGGCGCATGGCCGGACATCGAAGCTGATGAAAAAGCCTCTGCCCGCCGCGCCCTGATCCACGAAGCCCTCGCGCCCGCCGACGACACGTCCGGCTGGCTCGAACGGCTCGACGAAATGGCCGGCGCCGAAGCGCCTGCCGATTTTGCCCGAAAGGGTTTTTCCGGCCTCACCCTGATCGAAGCGGCCGATGAAGCCGAAGAAGCCTGGTGCGCCGCGCTCCTGCTGCGCCAGGCCCTCGAAACCGACACAGAAACCGCCGCCCTCGTCACGCCAGACGCAGGCCTCGCCCGCCGTGTCTCGGCCTTGCTCACACAATGGGACGTTCACGTTGCGCCGTCTTCCGGCACACCGCTCCTGCAAACACCCGCCGGCAGCCTCGCCGCACTGATCATGGACTGGACCACCGATCCGAGCCATCCGGTGAAGCTCCTCGCCGTTCTGAAACACGCGCAGGTCACCTATGATTTTCCGCTCGCCACATTCGAGCGCCAGATCCTACGCGGGCCGCGCCGCTGGCAGGACTGGGACGACCTTTCCGCGCATATCAACCGCCTTGACCGCGACACAGACCACCGCCGCCGCTCAGGTCTTTCGGACGCCGATATCGAGCAGGCGCATACCATCGCCAGTGACCTCGCAGCCCGCTTCGCCGCCGCCGGTCTCGCCCATCCAGACGCCGCCATCGAAGGCCAGGCCTATCTCGAAGCGGTCGCAGAGATGATGGGCGAGCTTGGTGCGACGCCGCTGCCCTGGGCCGGCGAAGACGGCGCGATGCTATCCAATACGCTGCGCGATTTTGCCCTCGTCGCAGCCAGCATGCCGCCCGCGACGCCGGAAACCTGGTCTGAGCTTTTCAGGGCCTATTGCGGGACGCTGACGGTGCGCGGCAACGCTGATCATCCACGTCTTTCCATCTGGGGGCCGCTGGAAGCGCGCCTGCAAAGTGCTGACCGGCTGATCCTCGCTGGCCTGAATGAAGGCGTCTGGCCCGGCCAGCCTCCCGCCGATGCCTTCCTTCCGCGCAGCTTTCGCAAGGAGATTGGCCTGTCCGATCCCGATGAGCGCATTGGCCTGTCCGCCCACGATTTTGCGCAGATGGCCTCGGCTCCAAACGTGACGCTGCTCTCAGCCAAGCGGCGCGAAGATGCGCCTGCTGTCAGCTCGCGCTGGCTCTGGCGGCTGAATACGCTGGCGCGCGGCGCATTGGGGGAGGAGGGTGCTGCCGACGCGCTGAAGCCAGCAGAAGACGCCGATCCGCGCGTGTGGCTTGAAGACCTTAGCAATCCGCCCCCACTCGACCTCGACACAGCGCCGTATCCGACGCCTGCCCTGGACCATCGCCCGAAAAAGCTTTCTGTCACGCGTATCGAATCCCTGCAGCGCGATCCTTACGCCATCTATGCGCAATACGTGCTCGGCCTGATCAGGCTCGACGGTCTGGACCTGCCCGTCGATGCACGCCCGCGTGGCACCGCGATCCACGCAGCCCTCGAAAAGTTCGAGGAGGACGGCGTCGAGAAGTCTGCAGACCAGCTCATCACCATGCTGGAACAGGAACTGCGCGAGGCGGGCGAGGCCGAAGACGTTATCCTCGGTGCGGTCGCATCCCGAAGAAAAGTGGCCGACGAGTATATCGCCTGGCGCGCGTCCCGCCTGCACCTGATCGCGGGCACTCCGTACACAGAGATCAAGGGCGAGCATGGCTTTGACGTGCCTGGCATGGAAGAGAAATTCCGTCTGACCGCCACGGCCGACCGGATGGAAAAGCATCAGGACGGCACGCTCGCTATCCTCGATTTCAAGTCCGGCGCGCCGCCCGGCGAGGGCGAGGTCCGCACCGGTCTCAACCCGCAAATGCCGCTTCAGGCAATCATCGCTGAACAGGGCGGCTTCGCAGACAGCGGCGTCACCGCAAGACCCGTCAGTAGGCTGACCTATGTCCAGTTCGGCAGCAAGTTCGCGGTGCGTAATATCGGCGAGAAATCTGGCAGGCATGAAGAAGTCGCGCTCGAAGACATCATCGAGGACACCCGCGCGGGTTTCCTGAAACTCATCGAGAAGTTCGCAAAGCCCGATCATCCCTACATTTCCATGCCGCGGCCGAAATGGGCGAAATATGGCTCTGACTATGCCCGGCTTGCCCGGCGCGACGAGTGGGCCGCGGAGGATGGCGATGACTGAGATTTCGCACGCCGACGCCTACAACCAAGCGCAGGATGCGCAGGCCGATGCCGCCCTGCCGGACCGCTCCGCATGGGTCGAGGCGCATGCCGGCTCCGGCAAGACCAAGGTGCTGATCGACCGCGTGGCGCGGCTGCTGCTGCGCCGCGAGGATGGCCGGGCCGGCGCCGCGCCTGACACCATCCTCTGCGTCACCTACACCAAGGCTGCCGCCAACGAGATGCTGAGCCGGCTTTATCGCCAGCTCGGCGGCTGGTCTGTCGCGCCAGATGACGAGCTGCGCAAGGCCCTCGGGGACCTCGAACGCCGTGCGCCGGACAGCTACACGCAGGAAGACCTGCAAGCGGCCCGCGCCCTGTTTGCCCGCGCGCTCGAGACGCCGGGAGGCCTCCGCATCGAGACGATTCACGCTTTCTGCTCGCGCATCCTGCGCCGCTTCCCGCTCGAAGCGGATGTCTCGCCAGGCTTTGGCGAGATCGAAGACCGCGAGGCTGACCAGATCTGGAAAGACAGCCTTCGCGACCAGATCCTGCACGCGGATGCAAACGCTCCGGAGGCGCTTTCCCTGCTGTCAGAGACAGGCGGTGGTCTAGGCGCGGCCTCCGTTCTGTCCAGCCTTCGCAATGTCCGCACCCGGATGGCAGGCCGGTCTCTCGATGCGCTCGACGCGGAGATAAAGACCGTCCTCGGCGCGCCAGACGAGGCAGTCCAGGACATCCTCGAAGCCGCGCTTGGTCGGGATTTCCCGACTGAAGAGGTCCGGACCATCCTGCGGGGGCTGCATGAATGCCCCAAGCGCGGCGCGTCCGACGAAAAAATGCTCGCGACGCTGGAGTTCGTGCTCTCCAATGCACGGCTTGAGGACAGGTGGGAGGCCTGGTGCTGCCTTTTCCTGACCGACAAGGGAGAATGGCGCAAAAGCAATTGCTACACGGCCGGCGCGGCAAAACTTGTCTCCGGGCTCGCAGACGGTTTCCAGATGAAGGATGGCGAGGGCAGCGAAGTGGCTCGCTTCCGCGCCGTCCAGACCCAGCTTCTCGCCCGCCGGGCCTATGAGCGGACATCGGCGCTCATCCAGGTCGGTCTGCCTGTTCTGAAAGATTACGACGATGGCAAGAAGCGCCGCGCCGCTCTCGATTTCGACGATCTTATCCAGCAGACAAAAGGCCTGCTGACGCGCGGCGGGGTGGCCGAATGGGTGCTGTACAAGCTCGATGGCGGGCTGACCCACATCCTGCTCGACGAGGCGCAGGACACCAGCCCCGACCAGTGGGTTCTGATCAATGCGCTGGTCGAGGAATTTCGCTCCGGCATGGGCGCCGAGCGCTCGACCGATCCGCGCACCCAGTTCACTGTGGGCGACAAAAAACAGTCCATCTATTCTTTCCAGGGCGCCGACCCTGAGCGCTTCCTGACAGAAAAGCGCGTGTTCGCCGCCGCTGAGGAGGCGCTTCACGGCCAGGCGAACATGCCGGACATGACCATGTCCTTCCGCTCGACGTCGGACGTCCTCTCCTATGTCGATGCGGTGTTCAACCAGGACGTTTTTGCAGGTGATCCGTTCACGGAGACACCGCCGGATGAGGCTGATGAGCTGAACCATATGGCGAGCCGCGCGGATCAGCCCGGCCGGGTCGATCTCTGGGCGATCGAGCCGCATACAGACGAAGACGAGGGCGACCCGTGGGACGCGCCGCTCGATCATATTTCAGAGGGCTCGCCAAAGAACACACTGGCAAAGAAGGTCGCTGGCGAGATCAGGGCGATGATCGATCGCAAGGACCCGGTCTGGCAGGGCAAAGCGCAAAGACCTGTAAGCCCTGAAGACATCCTGATCCTGGTACGCAAGCGCGGCCCGCTTTTCGAAGCCCTGATCAAGGCGCTGAAGGCCGAGAAACTGCCTGTTGCCGGCGCCGACAGGCTGGTCTTGCTCGACCATATCGGCGTGCAGGATTGCCTTAACCTGATCCGGTTTGCGCTCTTCCCCGGCGATGATCTGACGCTGGCGGAAATCCTGCGCGGGCCGTTCTGCGGCCTGGTCGATGACGACAATGACCTCTTCACGCTCGCCCATGATCGCCGGCGCGGCGAAACCCTGTGGGACCGGCTCAGCACCAGCGTGGATCCGCGAATCCTGCCTGCGCGTCATTTCTGCGAAGACCTCATTGCCCATCGCCACCTGCCCGCTTTCGACTTTCTCAGCCGCGCGCTGACCCTCCGCCGCGCGGGCAATCTCTCCGGCTGGGACCGGCTCATCCAGCGCCTCGGCGAGCCAGCCCGCGACCCGGTCAGCGCACTCATCGACCGCGCGCTTGGTTATGACATGGGCGAAGCGGCCAGCCTTCAGAGCTTCCTTGCCGAGATCGAGGGCGATGACAGCCAGCTCAAACGCGACCTTGCCGAAGCCGACGGCGAGATCCGCGTCATGACGGTGCACGGCGCCAAGGGTCTCCAAGCCCCGATCGTCATCCTGCCGGACACGACAGCGCCGGAAAAAGCCGATACGAACGGGCTTTTCATGGTGGAGGGCAAGACGCCCGTCTACAGCCCGAACAAGAAGGAAGACCCGCCGCTGCTCGAGCGCCTGCGCCTTGAGCGAAAGACCGCGCAGGCCCGCGAATCCCGGCGCCTCCTCTATGTCGCGCTGACCCGCGCACAGGACCGGCTAATCATTGCCGGGGCCTATGCCGGCCGCAAGGGCGGGGCAGGCTACACGCCGGATGGCTGGTACGGCCTCTGCCGCGCCGCCATGGTCTCACTCGTCGGCGAGGGCGCAGACGATGGCGACACGCTGACCTATGGCACGGACCTGCCGCCCCTGAGCGACGCTGAAGCAGGCACCACCGCGCCTCCTCGCGCAGCCCCCGACTGGGCCACCCGCCCGCCGCCTGAAACCGCCAAAGGCCCGGAC
>NZ_JBARZC010000535.1:0-1748 GCF_049649345.1 Henriciella sp.
CTGGCCGGGCTGGCCACGCGGCGTGTCCGGTTTTCCGGACGTGCCGGGCGTCGTCAGACTCTGGGACGTTGCGATCTCGGCCTCAGGCGGCTCATACCCGGAAACACTGCAGGCCGCGACGAGCGCGGCCAGCAGGCATGGCGTGAAAAGGCGGGCGCCCCGAACGGTTTCAGCAACAGCGTTCAACATTCGAGCCGCCCGGCCCCCAAGCTCTAGAATTTGCGCGTCACCGTGGCGATCACCTGCTGGCCCGCGCCATATGTACAGCCTGCCGCAGAGGCGCAGCGGGCGACATATTCCTCATCGAGAATGTTGGACCCGTTGACCGCGAAACGCCAGTCTTCGGTGTCATAGCGGATCAGCGCATCGACCAGGGTCGAGGCTTCGCCTGTATAGACAACCGGCGCAAACGGCCCCGGCAGCGCGCCCTGGCTCTCGCTCGTATAGCGCACACCGCCGCCAATGCCGAAGCCTTTGAGCGGCCCTTCGACGAAGGAATAATCGACAAAGATCGACGCCTTTGTCTCCGGCGTGACAGGCAACTCGGCCCCGATCTCCTGCACTGTCGAGCTGTCGATGACCTCGCTGTCTGTATAGCTGTAGGAGGCGTTGATCGAGAGCTGATCATTGATCCGGCTGACAAGCTCGATCTCGGCGCCCTGCACCTCGACCTCGCCCGTCTGCGTGCCCGAGACAGGCGTCTGTGAGGGAACCGCCGAGACGACATTGGTCTGGTTGATCTGGTAGACCGCGCCCGTCAGCAGCAGCTCATAGCCATCCGGCAGGTTGCGCGCATCATATTTGATACCCGCCTCGACCTGTTCGCCTTCGCTCGGCTCGAAATCATTGCCGGAGACAGCATCGACGCCGAGCACAGGCTCAAACGAGGTCGCATAAGATATGTAAGGCGCAAAGCCGGTCTCGAAGACATAGTTCGCGCCGGCCCGGTAGGTGAACGCGTCCTGCTGCTGCTCGGCGCCGCTCGCATTGTTTTCGACGGTGACATCATCATAGCGCCCGGACAGGGTGATGAAGAGATTGCCGAGGCCGATATGGTCCTGAACATAGAAGCCGGAATGGTCGAGCGTCTGGTTGTTGAAGCTCGACGGATAGCCCGGCGTATAGTCGGCCTGATAATCGTAGACCGGGTCGAACAGGTCGATCGTGCCGGACCCGAAGACGAAGGCGAAGTCGGCGACATTCTCGATTTCGCGATAGTCGAAACCGGCGAGAATATTGTGCGAGACATTGCCGTAGTCGAGACTGATGTCGAACCGGTTGTCGGTGGTCACGCTCTCGACCGATTCCTTATAGGTGAAGTTCGACTGCTGAACGGTGCGGAAATCGTCCGGCACGCCGTCGAAATCATTGTCGATCACGCCGCCAGAGCCATAGATGCCGGTCGGGGTGTCTTCCTTATAGTCGCTGATCTTCGTGTTGGAGACGAAGCTGACCATGTCGTTGAAGGCGTGGACCAGCTCATAGCCGATGCTCCACTGATCGCGCTCATAGCGGTTGTTCGGATCGCCGAGATTGATCGACGGGCTGACCTTGCCGACAGGGTTCGGCAGGAGCGTGCCATAGACCGGCAGGAAGCCGTTGGTGTCGCCCAGCACTTCATCCTGCTGGTAATAGCCAAGCACGGTGAGATCGGTATCCGGCGTGATGTGCCAGGTGAGCGCCGGGGCCAGAAGCCCGCGTTGAGCCTCGACATAATCACGCTCTGCTTCGCGGTCACGGTAGAGGCC
>NZ_JBARZC010000536.1:0-9740 GCF_049649345.1 Henriciella sp.
CTACAAGCATCATGACGAGATCAAGAAGTTTCTCGAAGGCGGCAAACGCGTCGCCTATGGCGCCCGCGCGATCACGTCTGGCGGTGTCCAGTCCGTTCCGAAGCTCGCTTTCCCGGGCGGCGCGCTGATCGGCTGCTCGGCCGGTTTCGTGAACCTTCCCCGCATCAAGGGCACCCATAATGCGATGAAAACCGGCATGATGGCCGCCGAATGCGCTGTCGAAGCGATCAAGGATGGCCGTCAGAGCGACACGCTGGAGACCTATGAAGAGGCCTATGAAGACAGCTGGGTGAAGACCGATCTGTCGCGCGTGCGCAATTCCAAACCGTTGATCAGCCGCTATGGCACGCTGATGGGCGCGGCGCTCTCCATGCCGGACATGTGGCTGCGTTATCTGATCGGCTTCGGCTATTTGCCGACGCTCAGCCACAAGAAGGCCGACTATGAATATCTGAAGCCGGCCGCGTCCTGTAAGCGGATCGATTATCCTAAGCCCGATGGCAAGCTGAGCTTCGACAAGCTGACCAATGTCTCCTTCACCAATACCAACCATGCTGAGAACCAGCCGGTTCACCTGATCGTCAAGGATATGGAGCTGCAGAAACGCTCCGAACATGACGTGTTTGCCGGCCCGTCCGAGCGCTATTGCCCGGCCGGTGTGTATGAATGGGTCGAGGAAGAGGGCAAGGAGCCGCGCTTCCAGATCAACGCGCAGAACTGCATTCACTGCAAGACGTGCGACATCAAGGATCCGAACCAGAACATCAACTGGGTCACGCCTGAAGGCGGCGGTGGGCCGGCCTATCCGAACATGTAGGGCGGTGGGCTTTCATCTTTTTCCGGTGGGGGAAAGGAGATGCAGAGTTTCGAATTCAAGGCGGCCTTGCTTGCGGGCCGCAAGCAGTGGACGCTCGATAGCGGGCTCATCACGAAAGATGGTGAGCCCTTCTGCGACCTTGGCCGGGTTGACCGCGCCCTGTTTGCAGAAATGACGGTTCGTTACACTCACTCCGAATGGTTTGACCTGTTCCACGGCAGGACGCGCTACCGGATCACGTGCAACCTGCCTGATGGCGATGAACACAATATGGAATTCAAGCGCCTGGTATCAGCGATTACCACCGAGCTTGCTGCGCGCGATCCTGACTTGCCGGTGGCCTTTGGCGCGGGCGGCGGCGAGCGCAAGGCGATGTTCACGATCGGCCTGCTGGCCTTCGTTTTCGGCGCAATCATCCTGGCGGCGCTGATGATGGGCGGCGTTCGAGACAGCAAGGCGATGTTCGCGATGCTGTTCGGTGGCGGTTTTGTACTGTTCGGCGCCTTGACGGGCTGGACCTCCAGGCCTTGGGCGTCGCTGCCATCGCTACCCGCGAGCACGGCCCGTGAAATTTTTGCGCGCCTTGCCGTGCAGGAAGACCCATCCAGCGCTGAGCCCAAGGGCGAAGGTCCAGAACAGGACAAAGGGTAAGTCCCCACCGCTTGCGGCGCCGACCGATGCGGCAATTGCGCAAGCCGCACTGAGACACCACCAGACAAGCGCTACTTCGATATGGCTCCAGCCGGCCTTGATCAGCGCCTGATAGGCATGGTCGCGGTGCGCGGTGAATAGCGGCTGTTTTCGCTTGGTGCGTGAGACCAGCGTCAGCAGCACATCGACAAGGAAGGGCAGGGCAAGCGTCGCCACTGTCCAGACCGGCAGGCCTGAGACCAGCCCAAGTGTCGCGAAGAGGCCGCCAATGCCGAACGCGCCAGCATCGCCGGCATAAAGTGTCCCGCGCAGATTATAGACGAGGAAGCCGCCAATCGCCGCGATGATGCATGCCAGACCCGCGGGAAAACCGCCCCTGGTCGACATCATCATACAGAGCCCAAGCCCGGCCAGCATGATCGCCATCGATCCAAGCGAGAGGCCATTGCTGCCATCCATGAAATTGGCCGCATTCACAAAGACAAGCAGCCACAGCGCAGACCCTGCCATCATGAGAAGGGGCGCATTCACGAAACCGAATGGTGTTTCGAATGCTGCCACCGCAATCCCCAGAAAAGGCGCGGCAATACAGACCACGAGTACTAGCAATAGTTTTGGCAGCGCAGGCAGTTCGACAATATCATCAAGCGCCCCAAACGCTGCAAACATGAAGGAGGCGCCTAGCGCATGCCAGACGGTCGGCACTGCTCCGGGCAACCAGTCGCGTGCGAGCAGAGCCGGCAGGGCCGAGTGAAACACGGCGGCAGGACCGAGGACCAGCGCGATAGCCGACATGATCCCGACACCGCCAAGCCGGGGAACAGGCGACGTCTGCAGCTTCCTGTAACCATCCGGCGCGTCGACAATCCCTGAACGTTTCATCGCTGCGCAAAGCAGGACGGAAACAATGAAAGTGCAGGCTGCCAAGGCGAGCGTAACCAGAATCGTCATCCGGTTGTGTTGCCACTCAATTGGGTTGCCGTCACCCACCAATCGGGCTGGCGTGACTCGATCGTCCGCGCTGCGCGCCGCGCGCCTGCCATGTCCCTGAAGATGGCAAAACAGGTCGCGCCAGAGCCCGACATACGGGCTACCTCACAGCCCGGCTGGCGGGCCAGCGCATCGAGCACGGTTCCAATCTCCGGCAGGATGGTGATAGCGGGCGCTTGCAGATCGTTCGTCGTCGCGCTGCGCAGCCAGTCGCAAAGCGGCTGAAGCGCGCTGAAGGCCGGCATGTCGATCAGGGTGAAATCGCGCCCGCCGCCCTGGCTATCAAAGGTGTGGAAGACAGCGCCGGTCGGGCAAGGCAGTCCCGGATTGACCAGCAGGGCAGGAAGATCCGGAAAGGCGGGGGCGGCTTTGAGGGCCTCACCCTCGCCGCGCATCAGGCAGGCGCGCGAATGCACCGCGACAGGCACATCCCCGCCAAGCTCGCTGGCAATCTTCATGGCGACAGGCTCTGTCAGCCCGCCGAGCTGCATCAGGATCCGCAGCATCGCGCCCGCATCGGCAGACCCGCCGCCGAGGCCTGCCGCCACGGGGATCGCCTTGTGCAGCGTGACCGAAAGCGCCGGCACGCTCAGCCCCTTCGCCTCGCAGGCCGATATGACGCGCAGGACAAGATTTTCCGGGGACTGAAGCTCTGTGGCCGCAAACGGGCCTTTGAGACTGAGACTGAGGTCGCCGGCCTTGCGCGCCTCCAGCCTGTCGGCCGCTTCGGGCCCTGCGAAGACGACAAGCGAGTCGAGGTCATGGCGCCCGTTCGGCTTCACGCCATCGACGTGAAGGAACAGATTGACCTTTGCCGGGGCAAGCATCAGGGCAGGTGCGCGCGGCTGGAGGCCGGCACGTCAGGGCCCGTCAGGATCTTGCGCTGAAGGATATCCTTCTCGCGCGCATCGTCAGACAGGGAGATCGCGCGCTGCCACTGATAGCGTGCCTCGCGCTTGCGGCCTGCCATCCAGTAGGCGTCGCCCAGATGATCGTTGATTTCGGCAAGACCCGGCTCCAGCTCGGCGGCGCGCTCGAGATAGATGATGGCGTCCTCATAGCGGCCGATTTTGTAATAGGCCCAGCCGAGACTGTCTGTGATCGCGCCGCTTTGCGGGCGCAGGGCAAGCGCCCGGCGGATGAGGTCCAGCCCCGCATCGAGGTTCAGTCCGCGGTCGACCCAGCTATAGCCGAGATAGTTCAGCACATCCGGTGAGGTCGGGTTCAGGGCCTTTGCCGTTTTCAGGTCGGATTCGGCAAGCGGCCAGTAGCCGAGGCGTTCGTGGATCGCGCCGCGCGCATAATAAAGCCGCCAGTCAGGCTCGCCTCGTGCGTCGTCGGCGCTGATCAGGTCATTGAAGACCTGCAGCGCCTCGCCGGGGCGGTCGAGCGCTCGCAGCAGGTCTGCCATCTGGATCTTCAGGTCGCGGTCCGGATTGGCCGCCAGCGTCGTCCTGACAAGCGCATAGGCTTCGTCATTCTGCTGGTCACGCCTCAGCGCCCAGGCAAGCTGGCCGCGGGCGGTCGAATAAAACGGCGAGCTGGCCGGAATGGCCTCCAGCATGCGGATCGATTCCTCGCTGCGCCCGGCCCTGTCGAGCGCGTCAGCCCAGAGGGCGCGGGCGATGTGCAGGTCAGGATCGAGCCTTAGCGCAATCGTGTAATAGACACCGGGCAGGTCATTCTGTGACTGCGCTGCGAGGGCAGCGGCCGGAACATAGAAGGACAGGGCAGCCCCTTCGCGCACCGAAACCCGCTTGATCGGCGGCGGGACGCCGCCAGAACCGATTTCGGCCTTCAGCGCGCTGATGGAGGGATTATGGCCCATTGTTTTCAGGAATCGGTCGAGCACGCCGACAGCTGTCTCGCCCTGGCCGCGATTGGCCAGCAACCGGGCATAGGAATCGGCAGCCGTCGCGATCAGCGTGCCGCTTTCATCCACCGTCTGGAATGTCTTCAGCGCGGCTTCATCCTCGCCGACAGCGACTTCCATCAGGCCGAGCAGGTTCAGGACGATCGTATCAAGATAAGGGTCGCCATCGGAGGCGGAGAGAAGTTTGATCTGTGCGTCGCCCGGCTTGCCAAGATCGACGAGCGCCCAGGCCTCGAGCGATGTCATGATGAGATGGTTGAACATCCCGGCATCGCGCCCTTCAAGCTGGTCGGCCACCTTGCCAGAATGGCCGCTGATCAGCATCTGCGTCGCCCGTGTCAGACGCGGCAGGCTGGTTTCGCTCAGCGTCCCGGCAGGTGCCTTGTTCGAGATTGAAAGGGCAAGCGGGAAGTCATTGGCAAGCAGGGCGGAGAAGACGGCCTGCTCCATGATTGAGACATCATCCGGGCTGGAGCGGACGACCTGCGCATATTTCTGGGCCGCTTCATCAGGATCATTGATCAGTGAGGCATAGCGCGCGACGAGGAATTGCGAATAGCCCTCGGCCAGCGCGTTCGTCTCCGCATCGGCGCGCGCAGCCGCGAGGCGCTCATTCAGCGATGACCGCGTCGTATCGACTGTCGAACAGGACGATATCGCTGCAGCGCAGAGTGCAAGAAGGCTGACCCGGTATTTCACAATAGTCTTGATGCTGGAAAGCCTCGCATAAGGCAATTTCCCCGCGCAGTTTTTGTTACGGTACGGACGGGTTTCACGCCTGCCTAAATGTCCTGCCGCCCGATTTCGCCCTCATCGCCGAGAGAGACCTTGGGCAGCGGTTTTCTCTCGGGCGCAGGCTCGCTGATGCCATTGTCCAGCTTGTCCTGAATCTCGGCGCGTTTTGTCTCGGATGGATAGTCATCGAGGGCGGTCTGCCAGGCGTCACGCGCAGCATCCTTGTCGCCCATATGCCAGTAGATATCGCCGAGATGATCTTCGATCTCCCAGTGGATATTGGGGGCAAGTTCGGCCCGGCTCTGCTCGATATAGCGTTTCGCCCCTTCAAGATCGCCGAGCTTGAAGCGGGCCCAGCCGAAGCTGTCGCTGATATACGGGTCGGCCGGCGCAAGCGCATTGGCGCGGGCCAGAACACGGAAAGCTTCTGCATATTTCTCAGTGTGCTCGACGAGGAAATAACCGAGCGTGTTCAGCATGTAAGGGTCATTCGGGCGGGCCAGCGATTCTGTGCGGATCAGGCGCAGCGCCTCATCGACCTCGTCGGCTTCTGCCAGCGCATTGGCGAGCGCCATGCGCCGGTCATGCGTGTCGTCGAGATTGCGCGCCGCACGGGCGTGGAACAGCGCCTGCTCGAACTGGCCGAACTGGGAATAGATGGCGGAACTGGTCCCATGCGCGCTAGCCTTTTCAGCATCGGTCAGCGCCAGCGACGGCGTCTTTTCGGCAAGATCAGTGGCCTTTTGCTCATCGTCCAACAGGGCGTAGATCAGCATTGCGCTGGAATAGGTGCCAAGCTCCTCATCGGCTTCGGCGAGCTTGATCGCTGCGTCGAGCGCCTTGCGGGATTTTGCCGGCTTTTCGAGCCGCAAATAGGACTGGGCCGCCGCGAGGCTGAGGCTTGCCGTCGCCTCCGGTGCGGTCTCGATCACGTGGATCGCTGCGTCGAAAAAGGTCTCGTCGTAGAGATCGCCGACAATGGCGAGACGAAGATCCTCATTCTCAGGGTCAATGATCAGGGCGAGCTGGGCGAACGCCGATTTGGTATCGTCAAAGCCGCGCACCCGTTCGCCGACAAAGGCCGACCGGATGAGGCGTTGATAAGACAGGGCCAGCGAATAATCGCTCAGCGAGCGGGCAAAGGCCTCCTGCACGCTCAGGGTTTTATCATCGAGGCCGCGTCCTGTTTCGATCTGCTCGAGCGCGGCATCAAACGAGACGGTTTCTTCCGGCTCGGCAGCGGCAAGGCGGGCATAGAGGTCTTTGGCTTCATCGATCCGGCCAAGCTTTCGCAGCAAGATGGCCTGGCGGGCAATGACGAGTTTCACATGGCCATACAGCAGGCTCTGCGGGTCAAATTCATGTTCAGGCGCGGTAATGACAGTGGGCGTGATGGCCGAATAGACCGCCAGCGCTTCCTGTTCGCGCCCGACCGTTTCCAGCAGGGCGGCCAGCGAAAGATCGCCTGTCAGGCCGGGCAGGGTGCCGCTGACAGCGCGGTGGGCGTCGACCGCCTCGTCATGCTGGCCGTCCAGCGCCAGATACCAGGCGTTCAGGAAGCCGCCCATGATCGTCATGTCGTCGCTCTCGAGCGCCGTCTCGATCGTCTCCAGCGCAGCGTCCATATCACCAGCGGCGGCCTCGTCGATCGACACGACCACCGATTCGAACGGGCCGGTCTCGCCATTCTTGAACGCGCTTGTCTTCATCGCCGCAATGAAAGCGGCAATATCGCCCGCTTTGACCGCGTCGACGGGCGAATCGTAGGCGAGCAGGCCGACAGGCTTTCCATCCTCGCCCAGAACGGCTGTCGCCATGGCTGCAGGCGAGACATCATATACGCCGCTATAGGCAGACAGCGCGCCGAGGATTTCCTGTTTGCGCGTATCGAATTCAGACGTGTCGGCGCCATCGAGCTCAGTCTTGTTCAACTGATTGGCGCACCCGGTGGCCGAAAGAAGTGCGGCGAGAATGATGGCTGACGGGAAAACCGGTTTCATGAGGCGTCCTTCGATACGTATGATGACTGTGCCGAGATGGCCGGCACGTGTCCAGTTTGAGATATGTGATACGCCAAGTGTGGCAGCAGTCTGACTGATAAAGTCCTAAAGTCTGCGCAGATGTGGCGTTTCAGTGCACACGCTGGACACAGAAATCAGCCAGTTCACCAAGCAGCGTTTTCCATTCGCTATCTGGCAGCGATGACAGCGCACTCTTGGCGAGGCCGACATAAGCGTCCGCTTCGGCGATCGTTGCCTCTGCAGCGCCGGTTGCGCGGATGAGGTGGATCGCGCGGGCGAGATCGCTTTCTTCCTGCGTCGAGACATCGAGCGCGCGCGCCCAGAAAGCGTGGTCCTCGGCCTTGCCGCGCCGGCGGGCGATGATCACAGGCAGCGTGATCTTGCCTTCGCGAAAATCGTCGCCAACCACCTTGCCGATGACCGAGGTTGTGCCGCCATAATCGAGCACATCATCGACGATCTGGAAGGCGAGACCGAGATTCTTGCCATAGGCCGCAAGCGCATCGGCGTGCTCAGGGCTGCCGCCAGAAAGCGCACCTGCGCGGCTTGCTGCTTCAAACAGGGCGGCGGTCTTGGCCTCGATGATGGCAAGATAGTCTTCGGTCGGCAGGTCGAGCCGGCCCTGTGCGGCGAGCTGGCGGACTTCGCCTTCAGCAATCACAGACGAGGCATTCGACAGGATATCGAGAATTTCGAGCGATTCTGTCTCGACCATCAGCGTGAAGGCGCGGGCAAACAGAAAGTCGCCGACGAGGATGGAGGCCGAATTGCCCCAGACCGATTTCGCGGCAGGCCTGCCCCGGCGCAAATCGCTCTCATCGACGACGTCATCATGCAGCAGCGTTGCCGTATGAATGAACTCGACAGCAGCGGCCAGCGCATGGGTGGCATGTTTCGAGCTTCCCACGGCCTTTGCCGCGGCCAGCGTAATCATCGGCCGCAGACGCTTGCCGCCCGCCGACACGATGTACTCCGACAGATCGGGAATGATATCGACCGGGCTCTTCGCGCGCGCTTTCAGCAGCGTTTCGACCTGGCCCATATCCTTTTCCAGAACAGAATGAAGCCGGTCGATGACGGTTTCGCTCTTTCCGGGTTCGCGGGCAGTTGCTGAAATGGTCACTAAGGGCTTCCTGTCTCGGTCACTCTGACACTTGCATATGGATAAGAGGATGGCATTGGTCCACCTCTGCGGTACACAGCCGCATCTAAAACAAGGATTTCTATGGAAGAAGTGTTTCGCACCAACGATCCCGTCAAGCTCAGCTATATCCGTCATCTGATGGCAGAAGAGGGGATCGAGGTCTATGTGCTTGATGAGCACACCGCCTATATCGATGGGCGGGGGCCGATGGTGCCGATCCGTGTGGTCGTGCATGAACGCGATGCAGACAAGGCGCGCCGCACGCTGCGGGATCTCGACCAGGATGGATGAGGGGTTCACCTCAGATGCCTTTCTCGGTGGCCGCGTCACCGTGCTCCAGCCCAAAAAGGGCTTTCGCGCCGGCACCGACAGCGTGCTGCTTGCGGCGGCACTTGAGCCTTCCATGAGCGGTGAGGCGGTCGAGTTTGGCTGCGGCGCAGGCGGGGCGCTTTTCCCGGCTGCATGGCGGCTGAAAAACGTAAATTTTACAGGGCTCGAGCGCGACCCTCTCATGCTCGGTCTTGCAGAGCGAGGGGCCGAAGTGAACGGCCTCGGCGGGCGGACACACTTCGTTCAGCAGGATGTCGGCGATATCCCGCATGACTGGGAAAACCGCTACGATCTCGCTTTCTCGAACCCGCCTTTCTTTCGCGAGGGCTCGATCCAAGAGCCAGGCGAGGGGAAATCCAGCGCCTATCTCGAAACCGTGCCGCTCAAGGACTGGATCTGGGGCATGCTCCATGTGCTCAAACCCCGCGGGCGTTTCGTGATGATCCACCGCGCGTCCGAGCTTGCCCGCATCCTCGCCCTGATCGAGCGGCGCACCGGCCAGATCGAGGTCATCCCCGTGCGCTCCTTTCCCGGCGAAGACGCCAAGCGCGTCATCGTGCGCGCCAGAAAGGGGCTGCGCTCAGGGGCAATGCGGCTGCTCGCCGGGATCGACATCTACCGCAAGAAAGGCGGCGAGCGTACTGACCTGCTGGAATCGATTGCCCGATCCGATACCGGGCTGGACTGGGGTTGAATAAGATCGTACCTGCCCGCGCCGCAGATACCTGCGCAGGCAGGTATCCATTATGCTTCTTCTCAGCGAGCAATTGAGTTCAAATGGCACCCCATGGACCCCTGCCTGCGCAGGGGGCGGCGGACTTATATGTCCAGCCCAACTTCCGCCCACATCCTATGCCACACACACGCCATGCAGGACTTTTTCATCATGCTGATGATTGTCGGCAGCCTCGGCGGCCTCGCCATCGGCGTGCTCTCGCATCCGAAATTCTACGCGGCCATCTTCCGCAAGAAGAAAGCGGGAAGCGCCGATCATGAGCATTCGCTGGATTAGGCGTCACACCCCGCAGTTGCGAAGTTGGCCGTCTGGCGGTAGGCGGGAGCGCTAGAGTTCAGCTATCCGATTCAAGGCGCACCATGCCCGCATCCGCCGCCCGTGAGAAACCCGCTTCCTTCCAGGATCTGATCCTGCGCTTGCAGGCCTATTGGGCAGCCCAGGGC
>NZ_JBARZC010000537.1:0-3202 GCF_049649345.1 Henriciella sp.
AGCCTCGTTCATGCTGATCATGTCCACGACCTCGGAAAGACGTTTCACGATCGCCAGCGCCAGGAAGAAAAACAGCGCAAAACCGGCAAGCCATGGCGAGAGTGCAATCAGCGTCGCAGCAGCGCCGGCGCCAACGCGAATGGTGTACAACCCGGCCAGGGTGAAAACATCGACCATGATCTTCCGCTTGAGGAAGAAGGAGTAGGAAAGCGTCAGCGCGTAATAGCCGACAAGCACCAGGACAAAGATCAGCGGCAATTGCCAGATGGCCAGGGAGAACCCGGCAGCAAGAAGCAATGGCGCCATCCACATTCCGGATTCAATCTTCAAGGCACCCGACGCAAACGGCCGGTTTTTCTTGCGTGGATGGGCCCTGTCGGCGTCAAGATCGAGCAGGTCGTTGAGCACGTAAACGCTTGATGCCGTGAGAGAAAAACAAATGAAGGCAAGCACAGCGTTCAGGATGATCGGAAGGCTGAATTCCTGGGCTGAAAGAAGCGGCACAAAGACCAGAATATTTTTCGACCACTGGTGAGGCCGGATCGTGTTGAGCAGCGCCCGGGGCCGGCTCATCGTCCTGCCAGACGCGAGGCTGATATGTTCGGCCTGTGGCGCGGCGCTTTCGGCCAGCGAGCGGACTTTCTGCGTCGCGCCCACGGTCACGGCCTTCTTGGCGCTGGTCCAGACTTTCACGTCTGAGGGGCTGTCTCCCATATAGGTGTAATTGCCGCGCCCATAGGTGCGGTCGAGAAATTCGGCTTTCGCGCTGCCCTTGAAATTGTTGCCCTCACTCGATCCATGAACCGCATCGAAAAGCCCGATATGGGCAGCAACAGCGTCAGCGATCTTCTGATTGGACGCCGTCGCCAGGACCACATAGGCGCCATCGGCTTTTGCGGCGCGAATGAAGGCAATGCATTCGCGATTGTAGGGCGCGGCCTCGACATCAGGCATGATGCGCTCTGCAGCGCGGGCCTTCAGATAGCTGCGCCCCATGAGCGCCCATCGCGTCAACTTGGCTATGTTGAACGGATTGTGCCCCAGCACAGCCAACACGTTTTCGAGCGTGAAATCGGTGGCCGTCAGCGTTCTGTCCAGATCAACCACAAGTATATCTTGCGCGGCCGATGGAGCAGCACTTGAGGCGTCTCTTGAAGACGGTGACGCTGCTGTCAATGTTGTCCCCTCATTCACTGGTATGACTGCCTCATATCCGCACAAGATGTAAAGTCGCTTGCCGAAAATGCCGCAAGATTGGTGCCTGAAATACAGCAACGACACACAGGCGTCATATATGGGTTGCACATGCGGTCTGATCAGCGCCAAAGGTAGTTTGCGAGGCGGCATTGGTTTTGCTTGGTTGCAGGTCCGGCCAGGATAAGCAGGGCCGAGGGGGAAAGACTTTTGGTAAAGTACATTCCAATGATCCTATTCGTCGTGACGACAAACGCGCTCTCGCAGACGTTCCTCAAGCAGGGAATGGTCGCAGTCGGCAAGTTCGATCTGACGACCTCGAATGCATTGATGACGGTGCTGAAGGTCGGGTTTCAGCCTTGGGTCATTGTCGGGCTCGCGACCATGGCCGTTTCAATGGCCGCTCATTTGTGGGTGCTCAGCCGTGTGCCGCTCACTTTTGCATTCCCTTTCATCGCCCTGTCCTATGTTTTCGTCCTCGCCATCGGCTATTTCGTGTTCAAGGAAAGCCTCAACATAAATCACTTCATCGGCACGTTCCTGATTATTGGCGGTCTGGTCTTTATTGGCTTTGCGGGCGATCAGTCGAGCGCCGCAGCCGAGCCCGTCGCACTTCTGCAGGAGACCCCTCAAAATGACTGATCCAAACGCTCCAACTGGCAGACACGTTATTTTCGGCGGCGATGGTTTCGTCGGACGCTATATTGCGCGCGATCTGCTTGCCCGCGGCGAAGAGGTTATCCTCGCCGACAAGGTGCAATCGCAGATGCCGGTCTACGAGTTCGCCAAATTCGTCGAATGTGATGTGCGTGACGCCGACCAGGTCCGCCAGGTCGGGCTTAAAGCCGGCGACATGGTCTACAATATGGCGGCCCGCCTGCTCATGCCGCCGGTAAAGAAATCAGAGCGCCATGACGCTTTCTTTCCGGTCCACGTCGACGGAACGAACAATATCCTTACAGAAATGAGCCGGCAGGGCTGCGACCGGCTCGTCCAGTTCTCGACCGACATGGTCTATGGGCGCTCTCTGGTGCCCCCGCCCATCCCGACCGATCACGCGCAGAACCCGATCGATGCGTATGGGCAATCAAAAAAGGCGTGCGAAGACGTCTGCGCGGAGTGGCGCCAGAAAGGCATCAACATCTCCATTTTCCGTCCCAGAATGGTTATGGGCCCAGGACGTCTGGGGCTGCTCGCCAATCTGTTCAAGCTGGTAAAGGCCAATCTGCCCGTTCCCACAATAGGATCGGGCAAGAACCGCTACCAGTTCGTGTCAGTGTTTGATTGCGCGAGCTTTGCAATCCAGGCCAGCGATATGGGGTGCCCGAACGGGGCCTGGAATATTGGTTCGGTGAATAATCCATCGACGCGGGACGTCCTGAAAACGCTGATCAGGCATGCCGGTTCGAAATCCATCGTGGTTCCGACCCCGGCCTTCGCCGTAAAAGCCGCTCTCAGCACCCTTGATTCGGTCGGCATGACCCTTCTGACACGCGAACAATACGCCATCGCCGATGAGGATTATGTTGTCGACGTCGAAGACCTTCGCGCCAAGTTCGGCCGCGTTCCTGAAGGGTCTGACGAGGAAATGATCATCCAGGCATGGGACAGCTGGGAGGATAATCCCGATCCGGAACACCTGCGCCAGCTCTTCATGACGAGCGAGGAATGGGACGCCTTTGTAAACAGCAAGGCTGCCGTCGAGGTCGGTTGACCGAAGGTCGCCTCGACGCGGCGCCGCGCCTTGTGGGCGCCTGAGCGCTATTTCATCTCGAGAATGCGGTCAGGTGAGATCCGCCGGGTCGCCCAGTCCCTGATACCGATCCAGTTCCCAACGACCCGCCCCCAGCGGTCGACCCATGGCTCAGGCCGCAGCATTTTCACATGATTGGCGACGAAATTGCGCCACATCAGCCTGCGTCCGAACCGGCCCGTCATGGTGCCGTTGCGCATCAGAGAGATCGGGTTGGCAATCTGCGAATAGCCACGCTTCGTTCCGCTCGTCCGG
>NZ_JBARZC010000538.1:0-4234 GCF_049649345.1 Henriciella sp.
GGCTCCGGAGATCCGATACGTCGTCAGCGCACATTGCGCATCTACGTACTGTCTCAAGGAATAATCATGTCCTTCACCACAAGGAATTCCGCGCTGCTGGCTCTTCTCATGAGCTCAGCCGCCCTTCCCCTGCACGCCGCCGCGCAAGAAGACGCCAGCGAAAATCAACCCCCTATCGCCATCACCGAAGAGGGCGAGGTCGATACTGACGACACCCCTGACGGCCAACGCCGGCTCGGCACTGTCACCACAACCGGCTCGCGTATTTCCGGCCTTGCCGAAGATAGCGCTGTTCAAGCCTTCTCTATTGGCCGTGACGAGATCGAGGCGTCAGGCGCGCTCTCGATCATTGATGTTCTCTCCGACCTGCCCGCGGCTGGCGGTGGCCAGGGAACTTTCTCGACATCAACTTCGGGCGCACTTTCAGGTGACACGCCGCCCGGCGCTGCGTCAGTCTCGCTGCGCGGTCTTGGCGCGAGCTCGACGCTTACGCTGATTAATGGCCGGCGCGCATCAATCACGTCATTTGCTCAGGGCCAGGAGAACTTCATCGACGTCAACGCGATTCCGCTGGCGGCGATCGAACGGGTCGATATCCTGCCGAATGGCGCCTCGGCGATTTATGGCGCCGACGCGGTTGCCGGCGTCGTCAATTACATTCTGCGCGACGACTATAACGGCTTCGAGGTCAGCTCGAGCTATGGCAATTCGACCGCAGATACTGATGAGGGCCGGTTCAATCTGAATGCCATTTACGGGCGTTCCAATGAGCGCCACTCGCTTGTCCTGATCGGGGATTATTACAAGCGAAACGCCTTCTTTGATCGCGACCGCGATATCACAGCAGACTCGATCCGGCCGAGCCAGCAGGGATTCTATCCAAGCTATAATGACCTGTTCCTGATGTTCTTCGACCAGACCGAAGAGCCTGGCGATGGCGGCTGCGCAGCCGATGACTTTGGCGTCGGCAACCTCGGCGAATTCTGCGAGGTCAACACAAACGCGTTTACCGCAACCGATGACGCATTTGAATCGGCATCCTTCATGGGGAGCTACAAGCTCAAACTGTCCGACAAAGCGACATGGTTCAATGAAATGATCTTCTCGACGACTGAGAGTGAAGGCACCTCTTCGCCCGCCAATTTCTCGCGGGCGCCGGTTGATCCGGAAAACCCCTTCTGGCCGCAAGCTCTGATCGATGACATCGTGGACGAAGCGAACTTCGACAATCCCGGCACGATCTATGAGGATTTCTACGGCTTCCCCATCTATGCCTGGGGCAAATTCCTTGATCCGCGCGCTGTCGAAGTCGAAAGCGAAACGCTGCGTCTTGTCAGCGGACTGCAATACGACTTCGATAATTCCTGGGAGATGGAAGCTGCGCTCGTCTATGGCCAGAACGAGTCGACACAGCGTGGCCTGACGGGGCTGAACCGGTCGGGAGCCTTCTATGACCTACTGCTCGGCAATCTCTGTACAGACGGATCACGCGTTGCGCGCTGGGATGTCGACGCCGAGCGCCCGGATGCAAGCTTTAACGGCGACACATGCGAAGACCTCGGTCGCACGACGCTGTGGTACAATCCGTTCGGCGGTCAGACTGCACAGGAAGATGGTGTGCGGGAGTTATTAGAGACCCGGGCACAGCGAAATGGCGAGGCGTCCTTGTTTTCCGCCGATGTGTCGGCGAATGGCGAACTGTTCAACTTCAATGGCCGCACAATCAAGGCCGCAATCGGGGCGGAGTTCCGACGTGAAGAGCTGTCAGATACCCCGTCTGGCGATGCGGTTGCGACCCTTGGCAATCCGGAACCAATCCTTGGATTCTCATCAACGTCCGCCGATGCGGAGCGCGACCAATATGCCATCTTTGGCGAGCTCTATGTGCCCCTCACGGACAGGCTGGACGTTCAACTTGCCGGCCGGTTCGATGACGTCGATGGCTTCGGGTCCGACTTTAATCCGAAAGTCGCCATCCGCTGGCAGCCGGTCGAGCCCCTGATCTTTCGCGGGGCGTGGTCGACATCGTTCCGGGCGCCCTCGCTGGCGCAGATCGGGGCTGGCGTGCGCCTGACAAGCTACCGGGTAGACTGCGAAGCAACACCTGGCGCCTGTAACGGGGACGCGACAGCCAGCGGACAGGCCCTCCTGTCCGAAGAAGTCGGCCGTCTCGATCTCAGGGCCGAAGAAGCCGAGAGCTACAATGCAGGTGTTATCTTCGAACCCACAAACGACATTCGGCTGACGCTGGATTACTACAATATCCGGCATGAGGATCTTGTCGGGGTCGACGAGGATGACTTCATCCGCCGGGCGCTGAACGGCGAATTTTCTGTCGTCGATACAGCCACGGACAGTCTGTCCACAGGCACGCCGGGCCTTGAAGTGACGAATGGCTTTGTCACGGACGCGCACTTTGCGCTGACCAATCTCGGCTATCAGGAGACATCCGGGCTCGACCTGTCTTACACCCAATATGTGGATGTCGGCGCTGGCACGCTCAGCTTGCTTGCGGACGCGACCTATCTACTCGAATTCAATCGCAAGGCCTCGGATGACGCACCGGTCATCGAGGAGGCCGGAGAATTCACCTACCCAGAGCTTCTGGCCAATGCGCGAGTTCGCTGGTCATCGGGCAAATGGCGCACCTCGCTCGGCGCCAAGTACACGTCGAGCTACCGGGACGATCCGACGCCGCGCATTCTTGAAGCGGTTGGGCTGTCGCCCGATGCAGAGGTGGATGTCGATGAGTGGACGGTGTTCGATTTCTCCGTGTCCTATGACTATGCGGAACACTCCTTCATCCAGCTGTCTGTCGACAATCTCTTCGATGAGGCCCCACCGCTCGCACTGGGCACGAGCGCAAATGTCGATTTCTACAACCATGACAGTCTCGGCCGCTTCGTGACCCTGCGGATCAACCATGCTTTCTAGTCAGGGGCACAGACTTTCCAGGCGAGAGAGGCGTGAGAGACGGACATGACGACCCCCTCGACGCCTGAGCTGCAGAAAGCAGCGCCCGCCGCCACACGAACAAGGATGCCGGACACGCTCCTCATCCTTGTCTGCATGGCCCTTCTGGCATGGGTCGCGACCTGGTTTGTGCCGGAAGGCCGGTTCGTCTCCGATGCCGACGGCAGTCTGTCGCTTGAAACCTTCGAAACCGGAGGCGTCGACCCTGCCTCTCTTTTTGCAAGCGGGGGCGAGACGACCGGCTTTCTCAACCTGCTCTTCGACGGACTTGTGTCGGGCGGTCCCTACTCTGCAACGGTCGGCCTCATGGCCTTTCTGCTCATTGTCGGTGGCGCCTTTGGGGTCATCATGAAAACAGGCGCCATGGAAGCTGGCCTTCGCACGCTCATGCACGGCCAGAAAGGCAAGGCGGACTGGCTTCCGCCACTGCTCTTTGTCCTGTTCTCACTTAGCGGCGCGATCTTCGGCATGAGCGAGGAAGCGATCGTCTTTGTGATAATCCTCGCGCCTGCCCTGGTGAGAACCGGCTATGATGCAATCACTGCGCTCATCGCAGTCTATGTCGCCACGCAGATCGGATTTGCCACTTCGTGGATGAACCCGTTCTCCGTGGTTGTTGCCCAGGGCATTGCCGACGTGCCTGCCATGTCGGGCGCCGGGCTTCGGGCGGCCTGCTGGTGCGTTTTCACCTCGATTGGCGCCCTCTTCTGCTGGCAACATGCGCGCAGCGTTCGCGCTACTCCGGTACGATCGCCAAGTTTTGAGACCGATCGCTTTTTCCGTGAGGGCCGGGATTCTCCGCCTGAAACCTCGTCTTTTGGCCCGGGTCATGCCCTGGTCCTGATCACCGTCCTGGGAGGGGTGGCCTGGATTGGATGGGGCGTCAGCGTGCACCAGTATTACTTCCCCGAGATCTCTGCACAATTTCTCACCATGGGCCTCATCTGCGCCCTGATCGCACGCGTATTCGGGCTGGGCGGCCTGGACTTGAGCGCGTCCGCACGCGCTTTCCAGGATGGCGCCATGCAGCTTGTGCCAGCAGCGCTGGTTGTCGGATTTGCCAAAGGTATCGTCATTTTGCTTGGCGGCGACAGCCCGGAAGACTTCAGTGTTCTCAACACCGCGCTTGCCGGACTCGCCTCGGCGACAGCGGGGCTGGGGGAGAGCCTGTCTGCGGTGTCCATGTTCCTGATACAGAGCGTGATCAATCTGTTCGTTGTAAGCGGCTCAGGTCAGGCAGCCCTGACCATGCCGCTCATGG
>NZ_JBARZC010000539.1:0-10805 GCF_049649345.1 Henriciella sp.
CCGTTGTCATGCTCGTCAATGATCCAGGCTTTGCCCGCGGGACAGACGATCTCTTCAACGGCAAGGCCATGACGTATTACGGACGCTGGACCTACAAATATGAAGAAGCGGCCCGCCAAGGCGCAACAGGCGCGATTGTCATCCATGAAACGGCACCAGCGTCTTATGGCTGGGATGTTGTTTCCAATTCATGGTCTGGCGCCCAGGCTGACCTCGTACGCAGCGATGGCGGCGCAGAACGCACGACATATGAAGGCTGGGTGACCGAGGATGTCGCACGAAAGCTCTTTGCAGAAGCCGATCTCGACTTTGATGCGTTGAAAGACGCTGCCAAGGAGCCGGGCTTCGACGCTGTCGACATGGGCGATCTAACCTCCAGCGGCAACATCGTCCAATCCATCTCAACGACAGAATCCAAGAACGTCGTCGGTGTCCTGCCGGGGACGGAAAGCCCTGACGAATACATGCTCTTCACCGCGCACTGGGACCATCTCGGCAAGAAGTCCGAGGAGAGAACCGGCGCGCCGACAGAAGACTTCTACCGCGATGACATCTTCAATGGCGCGGTCGACAATGCCACTGGCTCTGCTGCCCTCCTCGAGATCGCAGAAAAGATGGCGGCCAGCGAGCATCCGCGCTCGGGCCTGTTCGTCTCCGTGACGCTTGAAGAATCCGGCCTGCTTGGCTCAGCCTACTATGCTGAGAACCCGACCGTGCCGCTCAATCAGGTCGTGGCAGGCATCAATATGGACGGCATGCTGCCGATCGGCCGAACGAAGGACATGGTGGTCGTCGGATATGGCGCCTCTGAACTCGAAGACATCCTGGAAAGCAAAATCGGGGCGCAGGACCGCACCGTAAAGCCCGATCCGAAGCCCGAAGCCGGATACTTCTACCGTTCTGACCACATCTCCTTTGCCAAGAAAGGCGTGCCGATGCTGTATGCCGATGGCGGCGTCGACAAGGTCGATGGGGGCAAAGCAGCTGGCATGGCCGCAGGCGAGGCGTACACCGTTCAGCGCTATCACAAGCCAATGGACGAGTATTCCGACAATTGGGATCTCTCCGGCATGGTGGAAGACATCACGGCGCTCTACGAGGTCGGGCTTAAGATCATCAATTCCGATGAATGGCCGACCTGGTATGAAGGCAACGAATTCGAGGCGACCCGCAAGGCATCGCTCGAATCAGGCGGCGAATAGGACTTGCTTTCCTATCAGCATGGATTTCACGCCGGAAACAGGGCTGACGTGTTCAAGCACGCAGTCCTGTTCTCGGTTCTGCAGATCGCTGCTCGCGGCGATCAACGCTGGCTCTATCTCGAAACCCATGCGGCCACCGGCTCCTACGATCTGACAGGCAAACAGGCCGCAAAGACCAAGGAAGCCGACCAGGGCATTATCCCTCTCATCGAAGGTGAGCCCCCCTGCCCCGAAATGGCCGACTGGCTCGCTTTCGTCCGGTCCCGTACTCTGAAATCCTACCCCGGCTCGCCTGCCATTGCGCAGGAATGCCTCGGCAAGAAAGATCGCATGATCTTCTTCGAACGCCATCCGGCCGAATACGAAAAACTGAAAAACAATCTGGGCGATGATCCGCGCACACGGGCGCTCAAGGAAGACGGCTATAAGGGTGCCCTGACCCTGCAGCCGCGCCATGGCGAACGCATGCTTGTCTTTCTCGATCCGAGCTATGAGACCGAGCGCGACATGGATGCGCTAGCCAATTGGCTGCCCCGCGCGATGAAACGATGGCCACAGGCGATGTTCCTGGTCTGGTTGCCGCTCTTCCGGGACGAGCGCGAACTGGAATTCGGCCAGTATGTCTCCAGCCTGGACTTCGGATTTGTTGCTGGCACGCGCTGGACCGAATTCTCGACAAAGGAATCAGCACTCGAAGGCTCGGCGATCATTGGCCTGCGCACCCCGCCGCCAATGGCACGGCCCGCCTATGCGATTGCGGACGCGCTGGAAAAGCTCTGGGCCTGATCAGGCGACGTTGCGGTCACGCTCACCGTTATGTTCGCTCGCCACATTACTGTTGGGCACATCGAGCAGAATTGATTTTGGAAGGCAGAGGATCGCCGTCGTGCCAACGCCCAGGCGCGACTTCAGGATAACATCGCCGGACATAAGACGGGCGAGATGACGGCATAGTGTCAGGCCAAGACCCGTGCCGCCATGGCTGCGGTCGAGTTCATTGTCGCCCTGGTAGAAGGCTTCAAAGACGCGTTCCAGCTTGTTTTCCGGAATGCCCCGGCCGAAATCACGGATCGCGATGAACGGCGCGCCATCCGCGTCGAGGCCGGCCCTGATGACGACTTTCTTGTCATGCCGGTTGAAGCGGATCGCATTGGTGATGAGATTGATCAGAACGCGCTTGATCGCCGTCTCATCCACCATCAGTCTTGAGAGCTTGGACGATACGGCCACGTCGAACGTATCGAGTGTGGACTTGTTTTCGAACCCGGCCGCCAGTGTAATCGACTCGGTCAGCAA
This sequence comes from Henriciella sp., assembly GCF_049649345.1. Lineage (GTDB taxonomy): Bacteria > Pseudomonadota > Alphaproteobacteria > Caulobacterales > Hyphomonadaceae > Henriciella. The sequence goes on from NZ_JBARZC010000539.1 coordinate 2,499, forward strand.
CCTTTCGGTTTCAACTTCGACAGGATTGATCGCAATCCGGTCGAGGCCGACCTTCGAATAATCGATAATGTCATTGATCAGGCGGAGCAGATGCGTGCCGCTTGTGTGGATATTATCGGCATATTCGCGGATTTCGTTCTCCGAAAGGCGCAGCTTGGAATCACCATTCATCAGTTTCGAGAAACCAAGAATAATGTTCATGGGTGTGCGCAGCTCATGGCTCATCGTGGAGAGGAACCGGCTCTTGGCAGCATCGGCGTCGACCGCCTCACGCTGGGCTTCGATCAGCTCGCGCTCACGTGTCTTGAGGGTTGTGATGTCTGTATGAACGACCACGGCGCCGCCCTCGCCCGTCTCGCGGCTCGAGCGCATTAGCCAGCGCCCGCTCTTCAACAGGACCGGTACCGATTCTTCACCCTTCTGGAAGTCAGGCCGGTCAACACCAAACCAGTCCTTGTGGCGCTTGTTGGCAAGGAGGAGCTGGCTTTCATCATCATAGAAGGCGAAAGCGTCATTCGACGAATCGATGGCGTCAGCGAGTTTCTCGCGCGCTTCACGGCTCGAATGAACCGTGGATATCATCGATTTGAGCTGGCCATAGCTGTTGATGCTGCCATGGATAAGCGCCGCCAGGAAAACCAGCGCAAGGGTGGCGATCGTCAGCGCATAATCGCCGCCGCGCGCGAAATTGATCACGGTGACAGGGATCAGGCAGGCAAAGGCAAATCGGGACGAGACGCGCGGAACAGCTGCAAGGATGCTGGTACTGCCTGCTGCCATGCCGGCTTGCATCATCCAGATGAAGATGGCGTGCGCGGCGTCCCCGCCGGCACTTAGAAAGACCGAAGCAGAGCCCCAGATAATGCCGAGCAGAATGGCCCCGTATTCAGCCTTTCTGAGATAGCCGCCCGAGACTTTTTTGGGTGCTGGCAGATTGCGCAGCTTGAACCAGGACAGGATCTGCATGCCGCCGATAAGGAGGATGGGTAGGAACCAGAGCGCGGCGTGTGCAAGCGGCACCTTGGTCGCCGCGCCGACGGCGACCAGCATCCCGTTGAAGATATTCATGCCCCCCATCATCAGCTGGTGCTTGACGAGGATCATTTGCTGTTCGCGATATACATCTTCCTGAAGCGAACTTGCCGGTCTCGGCAGCCGCCCCACAAGCCCGCGAAGGCTTGCTGAAGGATCGCGATCTTGCATCATCATCGACTTCATTAAGCGAAATTAGTTAACCCTCGCCAAAATGGGACATCGAATTTCACCTATTGTCGCTACAGCTTGGTACCGAATCTGCAGAGTCTCCCTTGCTCTGGGACAAGAATAATTGTTCCGGTAGCCGCCAGACCAGCATGGATGGATATAGAGAACGTGGACAGGCCAAGGACAATCGGGATTATCGGTGGCGGTCCGGCCGGACTCAGTATCGCGAAAATGTTGAAAGATAGCGGGGCGTATGAACCGGTTGTCTTCGAAGCACTCGGCGATGTCGGCGGCAAATCCTTCTCCTACCGCCATGGCGGCAACATCATCGAGATGGGCACCTGCTACGCCACATTTTCGCACAAGATTACCAATCAATGGATGAAAGAGCTGCGCATGCCGATGGGCTACCTCGGCGAGCAGCGCTTTGACGGCGCCGACTTTATGGATTTCGTAAAGTCCGGCTATGGGCCATCGCTGCCCTTGCAAGTCATCGGCTACTGGAAAGCCAAGAGACGCCTTGAGAAAGCGCTGGCGCGCCTCAATCCGGCGCAGGCCGATCTCGACGAGGCCGCCCTGCCGATCCAGGACTGGCTAAAACAGCGCAATCTCGGCAAGATCGAGAACTTCATGCTGCGCTCGACCACCAATATTGCCTATGGCTTCATAGACGAGACACCGACGGTCCAGGCGCTGCGCTGGAACGACATGAAACTGATCGTGACCGGCCTGCTCAAACAGCTCAGAATGCCGCTTGAGGGCTGGACCGAATTCTGGCGCCGCATCGCCGGCGAGATGGATGTGCGGCTTAACCAGCGCATTTCGGCCGTCGAAAGGGCAGACGACAGCGTGACGCTGGTCACGGCAGAGGGCGAGCGCCTATCCTTCGACGAAGTTGTGTGCGCCATTCCGCTCGATGAATTCGCCAAAATGACAGACCCGACGGAAGACGAGTCCTATGTCGCCTCGTCAGTAGACTGGAACGGCTACACCACAACTCTTGTCGCGGTGAAGGACTGGTTCACGGACGTTCATGTCGAGGCATTTCTGGACTCCGTCGTGCCTGGTGCGGACCGGGGCCAGCTTCTCTCGGCTCGCTATGAAGGCGCAGAAGACGAACTCGGCGGCGCGCTTTACCTGACGGGGCAACTCACCGGTGCGTATTCCGAAGCCGAACTACAGGAATTGCTGCGCGCCGACATCGAGAAAAAGGGCGGCCGCGTGAAGAACGTCATCCTGCAGAAGCTCTGGAAATACAATTCCCAATACAAGTCCGATGCGATCAGGGACGGCCTGATGAAAAGGCTGGAGACCATGCAGGGTAAACAGCGGACATGGTATACAGGCGCAATCTTCTCGCACGAGGCTGTGTCCCACATCGTGAATTTCAACGATGAACTGGTCGCCAAGATGCTGAAACCGGACTGAGCCGCCGGAATGCCTGGATGAACCTCTTTTTCCGTCTCCTCTTCGTTTTCCTGCGGGCCCATTTCTCAAAGAAAGATACGGACCCGTTCGACGAGACGGAAATCCGCTCACGCGTGATGCTGACCGACCAGGACATGTTCGCCCACATGACCAATAGCCGCTACTTCTCCTTCAGTGATCTTGCGACGACGAACTTTATCATCAGGACCAATTTCTGGTCGCGGCTTCGCAAGCGCGGCTGGGTCCCGGTCGTCACGGCCGAGTCTGTAACCTTCGTAAAATCCTTGAGAGCGCATCAGGCCTTCAGCGTCAAAACGAAGCTGGTTGGCTGGGACGAGAAATATATCTGCCTCGAACACGACTTCATCCACAAAGGCCAGAAGACCGCGCGTGTGCGCATCGTCGCCCGCTTCGCAAGCCGTACGAAAGGCGAGCGCGTCATGATGTCGGACGTGGTAAACCTGCTCGGCGTGGACCGTCAGTCCCCGCCCCTGCCAGACCCCTATCGCAGGCTGATAGAAGACATTCGCGCCGACCGGGCCGCAAGCTGACTTTGAGAGTGAGGACTGGTGGGCGGTAACGGGCTCGAACCGCTGACCCTCTCGGTGTAAACGAGATGCTCTACCAACTGAGCTAACCGCCCTTTCCAGAAAAGCCTTGTGCGCAAGCTTCGCGCGAAATGCAAGACGGCCTTCTGCGAAAGTCGCAAAAGGCCGCCCGGCGTTTGGAATTTTATCTAGTGACGCAGAGACTCTGCATTGTCTCCATCGCGCGGCTTGCCAGCCAGTGAGGCTTGAAGCGCCGCTTCGTCCTCATCCGACCATTCAATCGGCGTCAGCGGACGCGTCAGGGCCCGGGCCAGGACTTCATTGATGTCCGTGACCGGCACGATCTTCAGGCCTTCCTTCACATTGTCCGGAATTTCGGCCAGGTCCTTTTCATTCTCTTCAGGAATGAGGACGGTCTTGATCCCGCCGCGAAGGGCTGCAAGCAGCTTCTCCTTCAGCCCACCGATCGGCAGGACGCGGCCACGCAGCGAAATCTCACCCGTCATCGCCACATCGCGGCGAACCGGATTACCGGTCAGCAGCGAGACGATCGCTGTTGTCATGGCGATACCGGCAGACGGGCCATCTTTCGGCGTGGCGCCATCCGGCACGTGGACGTGAATGTCCGTCGTGTTGAACTGGCTCGGCTTGATGCCGACCATCACCGCGCGCGAGCGCACCAGCGAACTTGCCGCCTGGATCGACTCTTTCATGACATCCCGGAGGTTACCGGTGACTTTCATCATGCCGCGCCCCGGCATCTGGACCGCCTCGATTGTGAGGAGGTCGCCGCCCGTTTCCGTCCAGGCAAGACCTGTCACAGCCCCGATCTGGTCTTCTTCGTCTGCAAGACCGAAGCGGAACTTACGCACGCCGGCAAAGTCGCCGAGATTATCGGACGTGACTTCAATGCTGGTTGCGTTGTTCTGCGTGATCTGACGGACCGCCTTGCGGGCGAGCTTGGCCAATTCACGTTCCAGGCTACGGACACCGCCTTCGCGGGTATAGTAGCGGATCAGGTCACGGATGGCCTCGTCCTTAACGATCCATTCGCTATCGCCAAGCCCGTGATCCTTGCGGATCTTGGGAAGCAGGTGGCGGATGGCGATCTGCAGTTTCTCATCCTCGGTGTAGCCGGCAATACGGATGACTTCCATCCGGTCGAGAAGCGGCTGCGGCATGTTGAGCGAGTTCGCCGTGGTCACGAACATCACGTCTGAAAGGTCGTAATCCACTTCCAGATAATGGTCGTTGAAAGTCGAATTCTGCGCCGGATCGAGCACTTCGAGAAGCGCCGAGGCCGGATCGCCGCGATGGTCCATGCCCATCTTGTCGATCTCATCGAGCAGGAAGAGTGGATTGCCGGATTTGGCTTTCTTCATCGACTGGACGATGCGGCCCGGCATGGAGCCGATATAGGTCCGGCGGTGACCACGGATTTCGCTCTCGTCACGCACACCGCCAAGCGACACGCGCACAAAGTCTCGGCCAGTCGCCTCGGCGATTGATTTGCCAAGCGAGGTCTTGCCGACGCCCGGAGGGCCGACGAGGCAGAGGATCGGGCCTTTCAGCTTCTGGGTCCGCTTCTGTACGGCCAGATATTCCAGGATGCGCTCCTTGACCTTTTCGAGGCCATAATGGTCCTCGTCGAGTTGCTCTTCGGCCTTGTCGAGATCGGTGGAGATATCCTTGCGGTGGCCCCAGGGCAGAGCAAGCAGCCAGTCGAGGTAATTGCGCACGACCGTCGATTCAGCCGACATCGGGCTCATCTGGCGAAGCTTTTTGACTTCCTGGTCGGCCTTGGCGCGGGCTTCCTCGCTGAACGGGGTCTCACGGATCTTCTCTTCAAGCTCGGCGACTTCATCGCGCTCGCCTTCAGGCGAATCGCCCAGCTCGCGCTGGATCGCCTTCATCTGCTCGTTGAGATAATACTCGCGCTGGGTCTTCTCCATCTGACGCTTGACGCGGTTCTTGATCTTCCGCTCCATCTGCATCATGCCCATTTCGCCCTCCATGAGAGCGAACACCTTTTCGAGGCGCTCACGGGCACTGGAGACTTCGAGCAGCTCCTGCTTGTCGGCAAGCTTCACTTGAAGCTGCGAAGCGACCGCATCGGCAAGTTTGCCGGCTTCAGTAATTTGCGACACCGTTGCCACCGATTCCGGCGGAATCTTGCGGTTGAGCTTGGCGTAGTTTTCAAACTGGTCGATGACCGCACGGGCCAGCGCCTGGGTCTCGCCCGTATCGCCGACTTCCGGCTCGATAAGCTCGACATCGGCGTCGAAATACGAGTCGCGGTCGTTGAACTGGGCGATGCGAGCGCGGTTCGCGCCCTCGACCAGCACCTTGACCGTGCCATCAGGCAGCTTGAGGAGCTGCAGGATGGTCGCAACTGTTCCAAGCTCGTGCACGTCATCTGCGGTCGGGTCGTCTGTCGACGGGTCTTTCTGGGCGACGAGCATGATCTCGTTCTCGCCTTCATCGACCATTTCCAAGGCTCTCACAGACTTGTCACGGCCCACAAAGAGCGGCGCCACCATGTCTGGAAAGACAACAATATCCCTCAATGGAAGGACTGGGAGGGTTTTCCTGGGCATTACATGCCTCCTCTTAATTTCTGGATCCTGCTCAGCAGCAATCCGCCGCTCGCCTCAAAGGTGGACGATTCCGGCTTCTGTTTAAAGATGTGGAGGTGAACTCAAACCATTCAAGCCGGTCTGAGCATCCCGAATTGCACAGGTTTAGGACGCTTCGCTCGGCTTGGCGGCTTTCGCGTGGACATGCAGCGGAGCGGCATGACCTTCGACAACTTCGCCATTGACCACGATTTCCTCGACACCGCGCAGATTTGGCAGCTCGAACATCGTGTCCAGCAGGATGCCTTCCATGATCGAGCGAAGGCCGCGCGCGCCCGTCTTGCGGGCAATCGCCTTGCGGGCGACGGCGGTCAGCGCCTCGTCTGTGAAAGTCAGCTTCACGTCTTCCATGTCGAAGAGACGCTGATACTGCTTGAGCAGCGCATTCTTCGGCTGTGTCAGGATTTCGATCAGCGCGTCTTCATCAAGGTCTTCGAGGGTCGCGATGACCGGCAGACGGCCGATGAATTCGGGGATCAGGCCATAGCGCTGCAGGTCTTCTGGCTCAGTATCGCGCAGAAGCTCGCCGACGCCGCGGCCATCCGGGTCCTTCACATCCGCACCGAAACCGATACGGGTGCCGTCACCGCGCGAGGCGATGATCTTGTCGAGGCCGGCAAAGGCGCCGCCACAGATGAACAGGATGTTCGTCGTATCGACCTGCAGGAATTCCTGCTGGGGATGCTTGCGCCCGCCCTGTGGTGGCACGGAGGCGACAGTGCCCTCCATGATCTTCAGGAGCGCCTGCTGCACGCCTTCACCCGAAACGTCGCGGGTTATGGACGGATTGTCGGACTTGCGGGAAATCTTGTCGATCTCGTCGATATAGACAATGCCGCGCTGGGCCCGCTCGACATTATAGTCGGCAGACTGGAGCAGCTTGAGAACGATATTCTCGACGTCCTCACCGACATAGCCCGCTTCGGTCAGCGTCGTCGCGTCGGCCATTGTGAATGGCACATCGAGAATGCGCGCCAGCGTCTGGGCAAGCAGCGTCTTGCCGCACCCCGTCGGGCCGACGAGCAGGATGTTCGATTTAGCAAGCTCGACCCCGTCCGCCGTGGAGGCGTGCGAGAGCCGCTTGTAGTGATTGTGAACCGCCACCGAGAGGATGCGCTTGGCATAGGCTTGCCCGATGACATAATCATCCAGCACGTCGCAGATCTCGCGCGGGCTCGGCACACCTTCCTTGGACTTGAAGCCGGAAGCTTTGCTCTCCTCGCGGATGATGTCCATACACAGCTCGACGCATTCATCGCAGATGAACACGGTCGGGCCGGCAATCAGCTTTTTGACTTCGTGTTGGCTCTTCCCACAGAAGGAACAGTATAGCGTATTCTTCGAATCGCCGGTGCCGTTTTGTTTCGTCATGGCTACCTCAATGCTTGCGATCAATTAACGCACGATTTATGCCGCGCGCGAATGCCGCACTAAAATCGATCTTATTTTCAAAGTTCAGCCGCGCAAGTGCAGGCGCGCATCAGGCCAAACTATTCTTCCTCTTCGCCCTTGCGGCGCTCATAAACCTGATCAATCAGGCCAAAATCCTTGGCTTCCTCTGCCGTCATGAACGTGTCTCGATCCAGTTTACGCTCAATCGTGTCATAATCCTGACCGGTGTGCTTTACGTAAATATTGTTGAGACGGCGTTTCAATTCGAGAATTTCCTCGGCATGGCGCTCAATGTCGGTCGCAACGCCGCGATAACCGCCCGAAGGCTGGTGTACCATGACTCGCGCATTCGGAAGCGCGATCCGCATATTCTTCTCGCCGGCCGCCAGCAGCAGGGACCCCATGCTCGCCGCCTGGCCGATACACACGGTCGAGATCGGGCAGCGGATGTATTGCATCGTGTCATAGATCGCGAGACCGGACGAAACATAGCCGCCCGGGCTGTTTATATACATCGCGATCTCTTTCTTCGGGCTCTCGGACTCGAGGAACAGAAGCTGCGAGGTGATCAGCGCGGCCATCCCGTCATCAATGCCACCCGTCACGAAAATGATCCGCTCCTTCAGGAGGCGCGAAAAGATATCGAAGGCGCGCTCACCGCGGCTCGTCTGTTCGACAACCATGGGGACGAGATTGAGTGCGGTGTTGAAAGGGTCGCTCATTAGGGGAAATCCAGCCTGATCATTTATGGTCTTCTACAACCGTGGTCGCAGACGTTGCTATATTTGTCCATGCCATGTTTCACGCAAGGGCGCATATGAACACAGCCGTGGACAAGACCGTGGACTAAAAAAGCGCCGGAGCGATGCCCCGGCGCTTTTATCTGGATCGGCAATGCCGATTAGACCTTGTAGTACATGTCGAATTCGACCGGATGCGGGTGAAGCTGAAGACGCTCGACCTCTTCCATCTTCAGATCGATATAGGCATCGAGCTGATCGTCGTCGAAGACATTGCCCTTCTTGAGGAAGTCGCGGTCTGCATCGAGGCTTTCGAGCGCCTCACGCAGCGATCCGCAAACCTGCGGGATGGATTTGGCT
>NZ_JBARZC010000540.1:0-4318 GCF_049649345.1 Henriciella sp.
ATCTCGGACCCATTTCCGACGATCCGGTCAAATGTATAGGTATGCTCAGCGATACTCGCCGTGCCGCTTATAGTGAACGATTCGTTCACGAGCCAACTGGCCTCAGCCTCAATACCTTGGTGGCGCGTAGAGCCGTCGGTGACATTAAGACCATCAGAATCGCGGAAGAAGAAGTTCTCTTTTTCCGCATAGTATGCCGCGACATCGAACGCGAGAGCGCTACCGAGTGCGTTGCCCCGCGCGCCGACTTCAATACTGTCCATTGTTTCGACCTCCGCTTCTGCGATCCCCTGCTGGGACTGGAGGCGGTAGAGATCAGACGCCTGTGGCGCGCGTTCGCCGCGCGCATAATTGGCGTAGTAGCTGATGCCGCCCAGCCCGGGCGTCCATATCGCACCGAGCTTGGGGGTCAGAAGATCGAAACTGTCTTCGCGGTCTCCGGGCACGAGGAAGCGGCCATTCGGTCCGGAAGGCGCGTCGGTCGTGTAATCATAATCATGGGTTTCGCCGCGCAGTCCGGCGAGAATGGTGAGCTCGTCCGACACAGACCATTCGGCTTCGCCCCACAGGCCGAGCATCGTCGTATCGACCGTGTAGTCGTAATGAACACCCGTCGGAAAGCGCGTATCGCCGGGAAAGAAGCCGAACGGATCAGGCTGTGTTTCGCGCAGCCACCCGGACGAAATATCGACATCGGCGCCGATGCGGAGCGTTACCTGATCTGAGGCCGCGACCTCATATTTCGCCATAAGGCCGCCGCCATCATGGCCGTTCTCCTCGAAGCCGCCATTCGGCAGGAAGTGCTGGGCAAACTCCATTTCCTGCCAGCGATAGAAGGGCGTCAGCGTAATCTCGCTAGCCCCCAGCGCATGCGTCAGACGCACAGCCCCCATCGCCCATTGGGCGTCACGGTAGGCTTCCGGATTGGGGTTCGTCGTCGCCGTGTCATCGTCGCGATAGGCTTTGTAGCCTTCGAGGAAGCCGGCGGTTTCCTGATTGAGGTTTGAAGCGCTGATCCAGGCGAGGCCGTTCCAACCGGCAGTGTTGAACTGATAGGCGCCGGAGCCCTTTTGCTGCTCCACGCCAGTGAAATCGCGCCAGCCGGCATCGTCCTGTAGCGAGACCGAGAGGCGGGCGGTGTCCGAAAGATTGCCGGTCATGTCCGCGCGGTAGCGGTTGAGCGTGGAGCCCGTAAGGCGGGTATCGATATAGCTATCAAAGTCCGGCTCACCGAGAATGACATTGATCAGGCCATGAACCGCGTTCGAACCATATTTTGCCGAGCCAGGCCCACGCACGATCTCAATCGCGTCAGCCACTTCATGGTGGATCTCGAACAGGGAATTGACGTTGCCGAAAGCGGGGGCGCGCGTCGGCACGCCGTTTTGGAGGATGAGAAAGCTCCCCTGCCCCGCACCGCCGGTCAGGACCGGCGAGCGGAGCGCGATCAGGTGCTCCTGCCCGGAATTCATCTGGATATTGACGCCCGGAAGCTGGTTAAGAATTTCAGCGGGGTGGTCTGCATTTATCGTGGCGACGGTTTCAGCTTCGAGCACGGCGACGCTTCCCGGTTGTCCGTTAGCGCGATCGCCATAGATCGTTACAGGCGAGAGGCGTTCGACCTGTGCCGAAGACTGCGCCATCGCGTTCCCCCCTGTGAGGATGGCAATACTGGCAGATGTCGCGAGCAGGCGGCGGAGCGGCATGGGCAATTACTCAGAGTTCAGGAGGAAATACGGGTCTCAATAAATGCTAGTGCGGCCCCATGCCTCTGACGAGGGCTTCGCTGCGTCAGCCCGTGCCCCCTGTAAACAGCGCGACCGGTAGCGCGCCGACGACAGCGCCTGACAGACAGGTCGCGAGCGTCCCTGCGATCAGGGTCTTCCAGGCTAGTTGCAGGAAGGTTTCGCGGCGTTCCGGCGCGATGATGTTGAGCCCACCGATCAGAATGCCGATCGAGCCGAAATTGGCAAAGCCGCAAATCGCGTGCGCTGTGATGATGCGGGTGCGCGGGTCCATCGCTTCGGGCGGCACATTGCCAAGTTCGATGAAGGCGACGAATTCGGTGAGGACGGTCTTGATCCCCATCAGCGAGCCCGACAGCGGGGCTTCGGCCCAGGGCACGCCGATCATGTACATCAACGGCGCGAAGATCCATCCGAGGATTCGCTGAATGGACAGTGGCTCTCCATTCACAGCCGGCAGCGCGCCGAGGCCAGCGTTGGCCAGCCAGAGCAGCGCCAGCGCGGCGATCAGCATGGTCGCAATGTTCAGAACGATCTTGAGGCCGTCAGCGGCGCCAGTCGCAAAGGCGTCCATGGTCGATTCGTATTCGAAGTCTGGCTCATGCGCCCGCTCATCTTCCTGCACGGTCTCTGGCACCATAGTCAGCGCGATCGCAACGGCCGCCGGGGCGGCAATGATCGATGCGGTAAGAAGCTGCGCGAGCGGGTTGGCCATCACGCCTTCGAGGAAAGTCGTGTAGATGATCAGGACCGAGCCTGCGATCGTGGCGAACCCGGCTGTCATCAGGATGAAGATTTCCGACCGTGTCATGCCCTTGATGTACGGTTTGATCAGGACGGGCGCCTCGGTCATGCCCATGAAGACGTTTGCGGACACGGCAAGCGATGTCGCCCCGCCAAGCCCCATCGCCTTGCGGAAGACAAAGGCAAACCCCTTGGTGATCCAGCGCAGGATGCGCCAGTGCCAGAGAATGGCTGAAAGCGCGGCGACGACGATAACGATTGGCAAAATCTGGAAGAAGAAGAGCGGCGGCGCATCGCCGGTCATGAGATTACTGGCGGCCTGATTATCGCCGACATAGCCGAAGACGAAACTCGTGCCATTGCGGGTCGCCTCCTGAAGGCCATCAACGATGAAATTGGCCTTGAAAAGAACATTTCTGACAGGCGGCAGGCCGAACAGGACGAGCGCAAAGACGAACTGGATGGCAACCGCGCCGAGAATGATGCGCCAGGGAAATTCCTTGCGCCGCTCCGACAGAAGCCAGCCAATCCCGAAAATCAGCGCGATGCCGATAAGCGCGCGCGCATTGTCCCAGCCCCATTCCATGCCCTGCTCCTCATTCCACGGAAGATTTCAAGCCTTAGCCTGCGTTCGCGCCCTTCTCTACCCCCGAGTTTCAGCCTCCCTCATCAGCCTGCAGGATCGGAATGGAACAGGAGCGTTGGCTGGGCCGTTGGTTTTACACCCAGAATAGTGATGAAAGGATGACCCATGAGAAAGAAGACCCACACGCCGCTGCGAGACCAGGACGTCGTCATGGAGCCGCGCCCGGTCACATCCGATCAGGTTGACGGGGTCATGAACTCATCCGAAGCCCTCGATGAAAAGCTCGAAAAGCTGCACGAGATGCGCCAGCAACATGACGACTGGTCAAACCGCCAACCGGAGACAGATGGACGTCCTCTGTTGCGCTACATCGATGATGCCGTCAGCAGACTTGTCCAGGACGGCGACGTGAAGAACGTCTCTTCGACATAGCTATTGGCAGCATGACGACTAGAGAAAAAGGCCGCAGAGCCAGTCTGCGGCCTTTTTGTTGTCTGGTGAAAACTAGCCGAGCTTGCAGACGCAGATCTTGTTGCCGTCAGGGTCGCGGAAGTAAGCGCCATAGAAGGTCGGCATCCGGTTGCCCGGTTCGCCTTCGCTCTTAGCGCCAAGCTCGATGGCCTTCTTGTAGACCCGATCCACTGTCTCATTATCCTTGGCCGCAAGCGCCGGCATCACACCGTTGCCGCAGGTGGCCGCCTGCTCGTCATATGGCCCGCCAATCGCCAGCATGGGTTGGCCGGGTCCCGTGCCATAGAAATAAAGGCGGCCATTGTCGAAAAAGCGGCTCGCGCCGAGTTCAGGCATGAGCGCGTCGTAAAAAGCCTTGGCCTTTTCCACATCGTTCGAGCCGAGTGTCACATAAGCCAGCATTGTCATTCCTCCTCTTTATCTAGGAACGGTTTCAGCATGCGGCCGAGAGTGCGACAAGAGCTGCCCCGGCGCGAAGCTTGACCTTTGGGTGAACCAATGCTGCAAGGCTGGCCAAAGAAATATCCGCCTCTCGGGAGAATTCCATGTCCAATATCCGTTTTGATGATCGCGTCGCCATTGTTACAGGCGCAGGTGGAGGCCTTGGCCGCTGCCACGCGCTCGAACTAGCCCGCCGCGGGGCAAAGGTCGTCGTCAATGACCTTGGCGCCTCGATGGACGGGTCAGGCGGCAGCTCCGAAGCGGCCAATGACGTGGTCAAGGAAATCGAGGCGATGGGCGGCGAGGCGATCGCGAACGGCTCATCCGTCAC
>NZ_JBARZC010000541.1:0-9664 GCF_049649345.1 Henriciella sp.
ATGTTGTGCGGACGCGGTTTTTCGGGCGTGACATCATGGCAGGCCTGCGCAATCTGGTCGGCGGGGAAGTGCCCGAATATACGAAACTAATGGCAGAAGCGCGCGAACAGGCTCTTGACCGGATGCGCGCAGATGGCCAAAGCCTTGGCGCCGACGCCATCATCACGATGCGCATTACAACTTCAATGATCATGGGTGGCTCTGCCGAGCTGCTTGCATACGGAACCGCCGTAAAACTGACATGACAGAGACCTCCCAGACCTCAAGCGCGCCGGAAGAAAAACGGTCGCTGAAAGACAAGATTCTGCTTGAGGCGCGCGAGTGGCTGGTCACGCTCGCTGTGTTCATCCCGGCCTTCTACATCTTCTCCTTCCTTGTTTATGAGCAGCGGGTGATTCCGTCCGAAAGCATGGTACCCAATCTGCAGGTTGGTGACCGTGTGGCCGTCAACAAGTTTGCCTATGGCTATAGCCGCTACAGCCTGCCATGGGGCGCCTGGCGCCTGATCCCCAGTGGGGACGGCCGTGTGTTTGGCAGCAAGCCTGAGCGCGGCGATGTCGCTGTTTTCATGCACCCGCACACAGACCGGGTCATGATCAAGCGGATCATCGGTCTGCCGGGGGACCGCGTCCAGATGCTCGACGAGCAGCTCTATCTCGACGGCGAACCGATCGACCGTGAATTCGTGCGGCGGATCACGTATCTGCCGAAAGAGAGACGCCGCACGGTTGCGCGCGAATACCGCGAGACGATTGGCGATACGTCCTGGCTGACCCATGACTGGCAGCAGGGCCCTGACGAGTTCAGCCGGCTGGATTCAACGCCGGAGTTCGTCGTGCCCGAAGGCCATTACCTGTTCATGGGTGACAATCGCGACAATTCCGAAGACGGTCGCTCTCTGACCGGCCATTGTCCGGAAAATGCGCAAGGCGTTGTCGACCGGACCGGTTGCGACCTGCCACGCGGTATATCGCCTGAAGAGGCGTCAGTCGGTTTCGTCCCGGCGGAAAACTTGATTGGCCGGGCGGACACGGTCCTGTTCTCGACCTATTCCTGCGGCGACGCTGAAGCCGAGCCGTGCATGAAAAAGCGTCTCTGGCGAGGACTTTAGGCGTTTTTCCCTTTTCAGGGGAAACTGGCGCGCGGCTTGCACTGACCTTCCTGACCATAATCACGTGATCAGGGATGGCACACATGAAGTTCCGGCTCTTACGCGAAGCAGACATGACGGAAGACCTCTGGCAGGCCTTCAACACCATGCGCGATGCGAATCCGATCTATGACGATCCGTTCTTCGATCCGCTCTATGCGCAGCTCGTCGCCGAAGTGCGATATGATGTTCGCTTTGCGGTGGCTTTCGACAATGACACGCCGGTTGGATTCTGGCCGCTTCACAGACGGCCGGGCGCCTGGGCGCGGCCGATTGGCGGCCCGTTCTCCGATTGGCACGGCCCGGTGCTCTCGCGCGGGACCGATCTGACGCCTCACCGCTTCCTGCGCGGCGTTGGCCTGCTCGGCATGTCGACCTATGGCTGGCTGCCTCAGACGCCGTCCAGCGAGCAGCGTCTCAGTTTTCAGGGCGCGAACTTGTCCGATTTGAGCCAGGGCTGGGACAGCTTCATCGAGAACCAGGCCGGGCGCTGGCCCAAACACTACAAAAAGATGCGCCGTCTTGGCCGAAATCTGGACCGTGACTTTTCTGATGTCGAATTCCGCTTCGATGATGTCTCGGAAACCACGTTCAGACGGCTGATCGAACTGAAGCGCGAGCAATTCCGCCGAACTGGCCGCCATGATGTTCTCGCGCCGCTCTGGTCACGGCGTCTGATTGACAGGCTTCGCCGCACGAGCAGCCGGCGTTTCAGGTTGCGGTTGTGCAGCCTCTATTTCGACGGACAGCACGCCGCCAGCGAACTCGTCATGCAGTCAGACAAGATCGTTCATGGCTGGATCACGGCCTTCGAGCCTGAGTTCTCGCAGTATTCGGCTGGCAATGTTCTCGTTCAGAACATGCTTGAGCGCATGTCGCAGTCAGGTCCGGCGATCTATGATGCGGGCCCAGGGCTCGATCACTACAAGCGCCACTATTCGAACTTCCAGCTGCCGATCGGGTCTGGTGTGGTGCGCGCCAAGACGTTTGCTATGCGCCCCGACCGGGTTCTCGGCCAGGCCTGGAGAAGCGGGGAGCGATTCATCGACGGCAAACTCTCGACCGCCATGACCCAGTCGAGGCGGCGGCTTGACCAGATATGCCTGAGCGAAATCGACCCGCTGAGCCGCATGAATGGCCTGACCAGCGCCTTCACACAAAAGGTTGCGAATCTTGAGCTTGCCGAACCGGAGTAAGCGCTCTAATCGCCTTTTCGGGAATTAGAACTGCAGGCACGGGTTGAGCCATGTCTCAGGTGGGCTAGGCTAAGCGCGGTATGGGTTCGGATCACACCAAGCAGACAGCCGCACGCCGAGGGCCAATTATCGTGTCACGACACGGGCGCCCCGCGCTTGACCGGCGCGCAGGGCCGCGCCTTGACTGGCAGCAGTACAGGGACTGGTGGGACCAGTATGAGGCTGGAAGCCTGGCCGAAGGGCAGGCGGCGCCTGATGGTCTCAAAGAGGTGGTAGCCGATTCGGACGTGGTGCTCAGTTCGACAGCGCCGCGCGCCATCGAAACCGCTGTGAAAGCCACGGGGCGGACGCCCGACACAGATCCGGTGTTCTGCGAGGCGCCCCTGCCGCCCCCCCGGCTGAGAAACCGCAAATATCTGCCCAAGACATGGAACGTCCTCGCCAGGACGGCCTGGCTCTATGGCCACAGCCTCGACGGAGAAAGCAACCGCGAGGCCAGGGACCGCGCCAAGCTGGCCGCCCAGAAGCTCCACGAGGCGGCAGAAACGGGCAAGGTCTATCTCGCCGCGCATGGCTGGTTCAATAGAATGCTCCGCCCGGCCATGGCGAAACTGGGCTGGGTCTGCGTGCGTGATGGCGGCGACAAGTACTGGAGCTACCGGGTCTACGAATATCGCGGAAAATCTTGAGTTCAGGCCATTGTAGAGCCTGCATCACCTGCTTAGGGTGCCCGGCTGAAGCCGCTATTACAGGAGCGATCGCATGGCCGCCAAGGCAGATGCTTCAATCGAGAAACTGAGCTTCGAGGAAGCCCTCAAGGAGCTTGAGGATATCGTCCGCCGGCTTGAAGGCGGGGATGTCGAGCTCGAAAAATCGATCGAGATCTATGAACGCGGCGCCAAGCTGAAAGCCCATTGCGAGGCGCGCCTGAAAGCAGCTGAACTCAAGATCGAGCAGATCGTTCAGGGGCCTGATGGCAAGCCGGCAACCGAGAGCGCCAGCTTCGACTAGCGCAGATCAGGAAAGAATGCATGGAGTTCGAAAAGCGCCTGACCGAGATTGCCGACAAGGTCACGGTCGCGCTTGATCAGCTCATTCCCCCCGCGCAGGGCCCCGAAGCGGATCTGATGCGCGCGATGCGCCATGCTGCGCTGGCCAATGGCAAGCGCATGCGGCCCTTCTACATCATCGAGACAGGTGCCCTTTTCGAAGCGGACGAGACAGCACTGCTCCGGGCAGCCGCCGCGCTTGAGTGCGTTCACACCTATTCGCTGGTGCATGATGATCTGCCCTGCATGGATGATGACGATTTGCGCCGCGGACAGCCGACGGTTCACAAGGCGTTCGGTGAGGCGACAGCCGTGCTGGCTGGCGACGCGCTGCTGACCCTCGCCTTCAAGATCCTCGCCAATGAAGACACCCACAGCGATCCTGCTATCCGGCTCAAACTCGTCGAGCGTCTAGCTGATGCTGCGGGCGCGCGCGGCATGGTCGGCGGGCAGATGATCGACATGCTGGAAGATGAAAGCCCGCGTGACCTCAATACGATCACGCGCATGCAGCGCATGAAGACCGGCGCGCTGATCTCATATTCGGTCGAAGCGGCTGGCATCATTGGCGGGGCCAGTGAGAACGCCAGGCATGCGCTTGCCGGATTTGCGCAGGATCTCGGGCTGGCCTATCAGATTGCCGATGACCTTTTGGACGCGACAGGAGACCAGGCCGTTGTCGGCAAAACCGTGCGCTCGGATGCTGTCGCCGGAAAGGCCAATTTCGTTACAATACTGGGCGTTGAAGGTGCGCGCGAGCGCGTGCGGCTGCTCGCCGCGCAAGCCAAGCAGCATCTCGCATTTTTCCGCAGTCGGGCCCATATCTTGCTGCAATCAG
Source organism: Henriciella sp. (assembly GCF_049649345.1). Taxonomy (GTDB): domain Bacteria; phylum Pseudomonadota; class Alphaproteobacteria; order Caulobacterales; family Hyphomonadaceae; genus Henriciella. The sequence continues at coordinate 4,234 of NZ_JBARZC010000541.1, forward strand.
TTGATTATGTTCTCGACAGGACGCACTAGTCAGGCATCTAAATACGACGAAGAGCGCCCGTGAAAGGACCGCCATGACCCTTCCAGCCAAGACCCGCCTGCTCGACAGCGTGCAGTCACCGGATGATCTCAAGGGACGATCAAGGGACGAGCTCAAGCAGATTGCAGACGAACTGCGCGGTGAAGTCATCGATGCGGTTTCCATCACAGGTGGACATCTCGGGGCAGGGCTTGGTGTCGTCGAGCTGACAGTGGCTATCCACTCGGTTTTCGACACGCCGGACGACAAGCTGATCTTCGATGTCGGCCATCAGTGCTATCCGCACAAGATCCTCACAGGCCGCAAGGACCGCATCAGAACCCTGCGCCAGGGCGGCGGCCTCTCCGGTTTCACCAAGCGCGCCGAGAGTGAATATGACCCGTTTGGCGCGGCCCACGCCTCGACCTCGATCTCGGCCGGGCATGGCTTCGCCAAGGCGCGTGACCTCAAGGGCGAAGACAACAAGGTCGTCTGCGTGATTGGCGATGGGTCGATGTCTGCCGGCATGGCTTATGAGGCGATGAACAATGCAGGCTCTGACGCGACCAACATGCTCGTAGTCCTGAATGACAATGACATGTCGATTGCGCCGCCCGTTGGCGCGATGAGCCATTACCTTTCCAAGCTTGTCTCCTCGCGCTCCTATCGGGGCCTGCGCAAGTTCGCCAAGTCGATTGCCAAGCCGATCGGCCTGAGCAGCCCGGCGCGAAAGGCAGAAGAATATCTTCGCGGCTTTGCCATGGGTGGCACGATGTTCGAGGAGCTCGGCTTCTATTATGTCGGCCCGATCGACGGCCATGATCTGGATGTGCTCCTGCCGGTCCTCGAGAACTGCAAGGCCATGGATACCGGCCCGGTCCTGCTTCACGTAGTGACGCAGAAGGGCAAAGGGTACGCGCCAGCGGAGAACTCGGCCGACAAGTATCATGGCGTCGCCAAGTTCAATATCGGCACCGGCGAGCAGCAGAAATCCTCTGGCGGCGCGCCAAGCTATACGAAGGTGTTTGCCAAAAGCCTGATCGAGGAAGCCCGCAAGGACGACACGGTCGTCGCCATTACGGCGGCCATGCCGGGCGGGACAGGGCTTGATCTGTTCGAAAAGGAATTCCCCGACAGGATGTTCGATGTCGGGATTGCCGAGCAGCATGCCGTCACCTTCGCGGCGGGCCTCGCTGCAGACGGCATGAAGCCGTTCGCGGCGATCTATTCGACCTTCCTGCAGCGCGGCTATGACCAGGTTGTCCATGATGTCGCGATCCAGAAGCTGCCGGTCCGTTTCGCGATTGACCGCGCAGGCCTTGTCGGCGCTGACGGCCCGACCCATGCCGGCAGTTTCGATATTGGCTATCTCGGCGCGCTGCCTGGCATGATCTGCATGGCTGCCTCCGATGAAGCAGAACTGACGCGCATGGTGCGCACAGCTATCGAGATCGATGACCGGCCGAGTGCATTCCGCTACCCGCGCGGCAATGGCGTCGGCCTTGAGTTGCCAGCCGATCCGCAAGCGCTTGAAATCGGCAAGGGCCGCATCGTCAAGGAAGGAACGAGCATCGCCATCCTGTCTTATGGCGGGCGGTTGCAGGAGGCGCTGAAAGCGTCCGACATGCTGGCGGCTCAGGGGCTGTCCTGCACGGTTGCCGATGCGCGCTTTGCAAAGCCGCTCGATGAGGATCTTATCACGCGTCTGGCAAAGGCGCATGAAGTCCTGATCACGGTTGAAGAGGGCGCAGCAGGCGGCTTCGGCGCCTTTGTCCTGCATTATCTCGCCGATAGCGGGGCACTTGATACAGGCCTCAAGATCCGCACGATGCACCTGCCGGATATCTTCCAGGACCAGGATAAGCCCGACGCGATGTATGTTACAGCCGGCCTCGATGCCAAGAGTATCGCGGCGCGCGCCATCGAAGCGCTGGGCCGCGGCGACATCAGCAAAATCGAACGTCTTGCGAGCGCGTGAGGCCGCGCAGCTTACAATTCAGTTAGCGCCTATCGCGGCGAATTTCCGGCCGCTAGTCTTTGCGCGAATCGATCGGTTCTGGAGATTGTAGATTATGCGCTCAACCCTTTGCGCTGCCATGCTGGCGGTCATTCTCGCCGCATGCGAAACGACGCCCGTCGCGGTTGAACTCACCCCTGCCGAATATCAGGCTGCGATCACCGAAGCGGAATCCAGATGGCACCCGTATCTTCAAATCGAGAGCCTGACCGGAACACTCGACACCGCCGTTCTGTCAGACCGGCAGAGAGCAGGACTTCTGTTCGAACGAGGCACGACGCGCCGCCTGTCACGTATCGATCTGCCGGGCGCGGTAAGCGATTTCGAAGCTGCAACGGCGTTAGCGGCTGCCCCGTCGCTCACAGAGAACCTCAACACGGAACTGGATTTCGCAAGAGCGGACGCCGCTGCTGCCGCGGCCCGGCTGGCAGGCCTACAGACCCTGCCGCAATGGTTTGACGACATCGTCGCAATGGGCCGTGTCGAGGAGGCTGCTGCGCGCCAGAAAGCGTCAGGTCTAGCCCCCACTGTTGAGCATGCGCGCCTGCTGGAAGCGGCCGGCTATCTCTGCAAGGATGTGGACGACGGCGAAGATGCGGAAGCCTGGCTCGGAGTGCCGGACGAAGACATATCCGAGCTTAATTGGTGCGAAAGCCCGCCAGTTTCCTGAAATCAGACATATTCTTGCCTTGGACACAGCGTGATCTGACGCTCGAGGGCAAGAGACAAGCAAGGAGCCAAAAAATGCTCAAACATATGATCGCAGGTGCAAGCGTGTTGGTGATCGCGGCCGCGTGCGCCTCTTCGAATGACCCGGTCGCAGATCCGGTCGAACCAAACACGTCCGCAGAGCAGACCCAGTATGAACTTGCCATCGGCACGGTGACGTCGCTGGTCGATGCTGGCAATGAACAGATCGCCATCGACCGGCTGACACAGCTGCTTGGCGACCCGGGCATGAGCGAGCGGCAGATGGCCGAGACGCTGTTCGCTCGGGCCAAGCTGCGCTATGGCGGCGGCAATGACCTGACAGGCGCGGTGCAGGATCTCAAGGAGATCAAGGCCAATTATCCAGACAGCCATGTCGCCGATGAGGCCGCTGCGCTTCTGGACGAGGCTGCAGCGGAATTCGCCATGCTGACCGATATGCTTGAGTCCGGCAGCGTGACCCCGATGGAGCGGTTCGAGATCCTGTTCCGGCTTGGCCGCCACCAGGAAGCCGCAGACCTGATGCTCGCGGGCGCTCTGGAACCAGAGAACAACTACATTCTCGACATGTACCAGATTGGCTATCTCTGCGACGGCGATGAACTGGCCGGGCCGGTCTTCGAACTGGTCGAGCCGGATGGTACAAGCCGTGCGGTCCAGTTCTGCGAGCTTGGCAAGTAGATCGCAGCCAATTCGCGTCAAATTTCAAAGAGTGGCACGCTGATTGCTGCCCGGAGTCCAGGACGGGGCTCCGGGGGCATTCATGAAGAGTTTTGGCGTAATTTTTCTGGCGGGGCTGGCGAGCTTCGCGGTTCTTCTTCTATGGCCGAACGCCCATCCTGAGCGGAAGGGCGATGATCTCGTCGCCAGCGATAACACCGCACCCCCTGTGGAAACCGCCTCTCTCGCCCATTGAGAAAGACGCATTTAGCCCAGTGTCTGCAACAGTTTGACCGGGCATCTCTTCCCTTGCATGCGCGCGCATGATTGATAGTCCTCAAGAAAACAAATTCTGGAGGAATTCATGGCTGCAGATGGTGCGCCGACATGGCCTGTGATGTCGATCAAGGATGCAAATGAGAAACTTGCCGAGCCGGGAACACCGCTGGCTGTCGCTGAAGGTGAGATCGATGGCACCGATATGCGCTATTATCCTGAAGCGCCGCCAACCATCCGGTTTCTGGTCGAAGCGTCCCGCATGCATGGCGACCGCAATTTTCTCGTCTATGAAGACGAGCGCGCCACATTCAATTCGCATCTCAAGGCGGTCAGCCATTTCGCGCACGTCCTGAAAGACCAGTTCGGCGTCCAGAAGGGCGACCGGGTGGCGATCATCATGCGCAATTATCCGCAATGGTCCGTGGCTTTCTTCGCTGCTCTGGCAGTCGGTGCCATCGCGGCCCCGATGAATTCCTGGTGGACAGGCGACGAGCTTGAATACGGCCTGAAGAATGCAGGGGTGAAGGTCGCTGTTGTCGATCCGCAAATCTTCGAACGCATACGCGAGCATATGGGAGAGCTGCCTGAGCTGGAGGCGGTGATCATTGCCCGCGAAACCGAAGAAGAGCGCAACTATCCCGGCGTCTATAATTTCGAAGATTTCGTTGGCGAGCCGAGTGACTGGCTGAAGCTCAAGGATGTGCCGTTTCCGGATGTCGAGATCGCGCCGGATGATGATGCGACCCTGATGTACACGTCCGGCACGACAGGCAAGCCAAAAGGCGCGCTGGCGACCCATCGGGCCGTCATCTCGAACTTCCTCAATTCCATGACATGCCAGGCGCGGATGTTCCTGCGCCGGGGCGAAGCTGTGCCCGAGCCTGACCCGAGTGAACAGCGCGCGACCCTTCTGGCCATTCCATTCTTCCACGCGACCGGCGCGTTCGCCGTCCTCATCCCGACGCTTCTGCGCGGCGACAAGATCGTCTCCATGTACAAATGGGATGCGGGCAAGGCGTTGCCGATCATAGAAAACGAGAAGATCACGGCGATTGGCGGGGTTCCGGCGATTGCCTGGCAAGTGCTCGAGCACCCTGACCGTGACAAGTATGATCTCTCCACGATCGCGGTTGTCTCCTATGGCGGCGCGCCGTCTGCGCCAGAGCTGGTCTCGACGATCAAGAAGCGCTTTCCGGACGCCGCTCCCGGCAATGGCTGGGGCATGACGGAGACGTGCGCAACGGCGACGCTCAATATCGGTGAGGATTATGTGAACCGGCCCGACAGTGCCGGCGCGCCGCCCAAGGCGGTCGAGCTTAAAGTGGTCAGCCCCGACGGCGAGACACTTCCAGCCGGTGAAGTGGGCGAGCTGTGGTGCAAGAGCCCGTCAAATTGCAAATCCTACTGGAACCGGCCCGATGCGACGGCCGAGACGTTCAAGGATGGCTGGGTCGTTACCGGCGATCTTGCGCGCATTGACGATGAGGGGTTCCTCTATCTTGTTGATCGCGCAAAGGACATGCTGATCCGGGGCGGCGAGAATATCTACTGTATCGAGGTGGAAAGCGCGCTTTACGATCATCCGGCCGTGATGGATGCGTCTGTCGTCGGCATTCCGCACAAGGTGCTCGGCGAGGAAGTCGGCGCGGTCGTGCAATTGAAACCCGGCAAGACGGTTAGCCAGGATGAGCTGCGCGCGCATGTCGCGACCCAGCTTGCCGCCTTCAAGGTACCGGTCGAGATCCAGTT
>NZ_JBARZC010000542.1:0-4160 GCF_049649345.1 Henriciella sp.
GTCATGCACCGGCTTGTGCGCGGGTATAGCGATGAAGAGCTGGTCGCGGTTAGCGACTATCTCGGCGCGAAAGGAAGCGGCGAATGAGCGATACGGTCCGCCTCTCGCGCCGGGGCCTTCTGGCCGGTCTCGCCGGCACGGCCGCACTGTCCCATCTCACCCCGCGCGCCATCGCCCAGACAAAGGCGAAGCTGGTCGTCGTCGGCGGCGGCTTTGGCGGGGCGACAGCGGCGAAATTCCTGAAACATTTTCTGCCGAATGCTTCTGTCACGCTGATCGAACCGAATGAGCGCTATGTCGCCTGCCCGTTCAGCAATCTCGTCATCGGCGGCCTGCGCACGATGCGTGAGCAGACCTTCACCTATGACGCCCTCAAAGCCGCCGGCATTGACGTCATCCATCAGACCGCCCGCAACATCGATGCCGAGACCCGCACCGTGACCTTGGCTGAAGGCGGCGGCGAGGTCGGATATGACAAGCTCATCCTCTCGCCCGGCGTCGACATCCGATGGCAGGCGCTTGAAGGCTATGAAGAACCGGCGGCCGAGATCATGCCGCACGCCTGGAAGGCCGGCGCGCAAACACGGCTCCTGCGACGCCAGCTTGAGGCCATGGAGGATGGCGGCCTGGTTATCATGTCCGTTCCCACCGCGCCCTTCCGCTGCCCGCCGGGGCCGTATGAGCGCGCCAGCCTGATCGCGCATTATCTGAAGACCGAGAAGCCCAATTCCAAACTCCTCATCCTCGACGCGAAAGACACGTTTTCAAAGCAGCGGCTCTTCGTCGCCGAATGGGCAGCGCGGTATCCCGATCATCTGGAATGGCGCGGCGCATCGGATTTTGGCCGCGTCGTCTCTGTTGACCCGTCCACGATGACCGTCTCGACCGATTTTGAGGATTTCACTCCCAGTGTCGCAAATATTATCCCGCCTCAAAGGGCAGGAGAAATTGCAGGCCGCGCAGGGGTAACCGACCAGACCGGCTGGTGCCCCATCGATCCGCTCGATTTTTCCTCGACGCTGCAGCCCGATATCCATGTCATAGGCGACGCGACCATCGCCGCGCCGATGCCGAAATCGGCCTTCTCGGCCAATCTGCAGGCCAAGTTCGCTGCCATGCAGATCGCCCGCGCGCTGTCCGGCCTCGATGTCGAGCCGACCGTGCTGGCCAATACCTGCTACTCCTATGTCGCGCCCGATGCGGCGATCTCGATCACCGGCGTTTACAGCAATGCCGAGGGCAAGCTGACCAGTATCGAAGGCGCTGGCGGGCTCAGCCCGGACGGTGGAGGCGATCGCGTGCGCGCCGCAGAAGCCGCGCAGGCTGAGGCCTGGTTCCGGACCGTCACAGAAGAGGCGTTCGGATGAGGCTCGCCTTGGCCCGGCTTGCCTTAATCCTCCTCGCCGCCGCCTGCTCTGAGGGCGAGGCCTATGAATTTGCCGGGCCTGTCGCGCTGGACGGCGATGCGATCACAGCGCCGCTGGACGGCAAGACAGGCGATGCGGCACGCGGGCTAGAAATCTTTGTCAGCCGAGAAGAAGGCCACTGTGTCCTCTGCCACGCCATTGAGGGTCTGGACGCCGAGTTTCAGGGTAATGTCGGCCCGGAGCTGACCGGCCTCGCAGATCGCCTCACCCCCGGCGAGATCCGGCTTCGCATCGCCGGCGCACAGAAAATTTGGCCAGACACGCTTATGCCCTCATATTACACGACAGAAGGCCTCAACCGCGTCGCGCCCGAATACCAGGACGCGCCGGCCCTGAGCGCCCAGCAGATCGAAGACCTTGTGGCTTACCTCTCCGGCCTCAAAGCCTGAAACGGACCGTAGATGAAACAGGACGCGCTCAATTTCTCGCTTAACCGCCGCAGCCTGCTCGCGCTCGGCTCAGCCAGCCTTGCCTGCGCGGCCTTCCCGCTCGGCGCAGCTGCAGACGTGGATGACGCTGACGCGGCCATTCGCGAGCTGTTCGGCGATGGCGAGCTGAAAGAGAGCAAGGTCACCGTCAAGCTGCCGCCAATTGCCGAGAATGGAAACTCGGTCGCGATCACCGTCTCGGTCGACAGCCCGATGACCGCGCGCAATCACGTCAAACGCATCGCGATCATCTCCCCGCGCAACCCGATCGCCGAGATTGCCGAATTCAAGCTCGGCCCGCGCGCCGGCAAGGCAGAGGTCTCGACCCGTATCCGCATGGCCGGCACGCAGACCATCCGCGCTGTCGCCGAAATGAGCGATGGCAGCCTGCATATCGGCAAGGCGAGCACGGTCGTTACCCTCGCTGCCTGCATGATCGGATAGGAGGAGCACGATTTGGCCATCCGCATTTCCGCCCCCGACACCGCCGCCAAAGGCGACGTGATCGAACTCAAGGCGCTGATCCAGCATCCGATGGAAACCGGCTACCGCCGCAACAATCGCGGCGAGACGATCGAGCGCGACATCATCACCGACTTCAAATGCGTCTATGACGGCGAGACCGTCTTCGAAGCCAGTCTCCAGCCCGGCATCGCGGCCAATCCTTTTCTCAGCTTCTTCACCAAGGCGACCGTCTCCGGCGATCTCACCTTCACCTGGACAGACCAGGATGGCGAGACCTGGTCGCAAACCCATACGCTCACCGTGGAATGAGGCTCGCTGCGCTTGTCATTCTGGCCGCGCTTTGTGCCTGTTCAGAGCGCGCTCCGGCCAGTGAGCGCACCTATCTCGACCCGGCCGAACGCCAGTCAGGCGCCGCTTTCCTGCAACCCGAAACACAAGCCCTGCAGGCGGATAATTTCGCCAACCCCGGCTTTCTCTGGGTCGATCAGGGCCGCGCGCTGTTCAACACTGCGCCTGCGCAATCGAGAGCCTGCAGCGCCTGTCACGGCGATGACGGGGTGGAACTGAAAGGCGCTGCCGCGCACTATCCTGCCATGGATCAAAGCTCAGGCGACCTCGTAAACCTTGAAGGCCGGATCAATCTCTGCCGTACCCGGCACCAGGGTCTGGACCCGCTCGACTATGAAAGCGGAGATCTGCTTTCGCTGACCGCCTTTGTCGCAAGCCTGTCTCGGGGCGCGCCGATCAGCGTTGATGTCACCGGCGCGGCTGCGGACTGGTACGAACGCGGCGAGGACTATTTCTTCACCCGGCGCGGGCAGTTCAATCTCTCCTGCAATCAGTGCCACAATGACAATTGGGGCAAGCAGTTGCGCGGCGACACGATCAGCCAGGGCCATGGCACGGCGTTTCCCGGCTACCGCCTCGAATGGCAGACGCTTGGCTCGCTCCAGCGCCGCCTGCGGGACTGCGATACCGGCGTGCGGGCCGAACCGCTGGACTATGGCGCCGAGGATTATGTCGCGGTCGAACTTTATCTTGCAAAGCGCGCCGAGGGGCTCGCGCTCGAAGCGCCGGGGGTAAGACGATGAGCTCGGACGAATACTCCCTCAGCATAAGAATCAATTTGCCGAACGGCGGCAGGTTCGGTCCGGGCAAGGCTGCCCTCCTCGAAGCGATCAGCGAGCAGGGCTCGATTACCAAGGCCGCCGAGGCGCTCAGCATGTCCTATCCGCGCGCGCTCAAACTGATCGAGCAGATGAACACCGATTTCACAGCCCCGCTCATCAAGTCGACCCATGGCGGAAAATATCGCGGCGGCTCTGACCTGACTGAGGCTGGAAAAACCGTTCTTGCGCTCTACCATTCGATCACCGACACGGCTTTTGCGAGCAATGTCACAGCGCTGAAAAAGCTCTGGGACATGGAGCCAGACGATATGGTCTGAATTATTAGCTCTGGTCTCGATCTAATTGACCGTTTACAACGGCAGAATGTCCCAGATGGCTGTCGCCTATACCGAACATGCTGAAGACGTCCTCAGCCAGTGGCTAGGCTGGCGTGAGACCGGGCCAGCCGCGCTCGTCATGATCACCGGCACGGTAGGCGGGGCTGTCCGCGCGCCGGGCGCGCTCATGGCGGTCAGCGCAGACGGAGACATTGCCGGCTATATTTCAGGCGGCTGTATCGACGCCGATGTCGTCCTGCAGGCGCATGCGGCGCTCAAGCACGGCCAGGCAAAATCACTGCGCTATGGCGCCGGCTCGCCCTTTGTCGACCTGCCGCTCCCCTGCGGCGGCGCGATCGACCTTGTTATCGAACCGGATGCAGACGTGGAGGC
>NZ_JBARZC010000543.1:0-3825 GCF_049649345.1 Henriciella sp.
GAAATCGGCCCCCTCGACCTCGCTGGTGCGCAGCAGGCTGCCATCACTCGTATGGATGACGCGGATCTTGTTGATATCGGCAACGTAGAGAAGGCCCCGGTCGACGATCATGCCCTTGGGCGCGTCGAGACCGGTAGCAAATTCGGCCTCGATCATCTCGCCGAACGGTGAGATTTTGGAAATCCAGCCAGAGCCGTCCGCCGCGTCGCCATTTCCGGAAACATTGGAGATGAAATAATTGCCGTCAGGCGCCAGCGCGACGCCTTCGGGATCGCTGAAACCATCGAGCGTCCAGAGTTGTACGAGGTCGATAGGGGCGTCGGGCCAGTTTGCAGCGGCCTTCGTTTCCGCGTCGTCCGCGTCAGCCTCAGCAGGCTCGTTCCCGGCTGTGTCCGGCTCGGACGGTGTTTCTGCCTGCCCGGCCGCGGTCGGGTCATCGCTAGTGGGCTGGCAGGCCGTGCAAAGCGCGGTCGCGGCTGCCAGTGCGATAAAGATTGATCTCATCAAGTCGTCCTATTTCTCAACCAGTTCGACGCGTCTGTTTGTCTCTCTGCCAGCATCGCCTGCATTTGAAAATACCGGAGCGAGCGGCCCGACGCCGTGCGGCTCCAGCCTGTCGGACGCAATATCATAATCCTGCTTCAGCGCATCGGCGACTGCCATGGCCACAGTTCGCCCGGTCACTATGCAATTGCCTCGCACAATTGGCCAGCCCGGCCCGTTATCTCCCTTTATGAACACTGCGTAACCCTCACTGAAATGTGAGCCTGCCTCTTGAGCCTGCGAAACGCCTTCCCATATCGCTGCTTGAAGACACGTTTGCCCCGGCGGACGTTGAATTCTCAAACCGTAGAGCCGCTGTTTCGGGGTGCTGCCGGACAGGCCAAGAAAACGAGATAGCGGCGGCTGAAAGAAGAGAGAGTGAAAAACATGGGAAAGATCATTGGTATCGACCTCGGCACAACGAATAGCTGTGTCGCTGTCATGGATGGCAAAGAAGCCAAGGTTATCGAAAATTCCGAAGGCGCGCGCACGACCCCGTCCGTTGTTGCCTTTACAGAGGGCGATGAGCGCCTCATCGGCATGCCCGCACGCCGTCAGGCCGTCACCAACCCTGACTTTACGTTCTATGCGATCAAGCGCCTGATCGGCCGTCAGTTCGACGATCCGACCGCGCAGAAGGACAAGGAAATCTCCCCCTTCGAGATCGTCAAAGGCCCCAAGGGCGACGCATGGGTCAAAGGCCGTGACAAGGATTACGCGCCGCAGGAAATTTCCGCCTTCATCCTGACCAAGATGAAAGAGACCGCTGAGGCCTATCTCGGCGAGGAAGTCACCCAAGCCGTTATTACAGTGCCAGCCTACTTCAACGACGCTCAGCGCCAGGCCACCAAAGATGCCGGCAAGATCGCAGGCCTTGAAGTGCTTCGCATCATCAACGAGCCGACGGCAGCTGCGCTGGCCTACGGCCTCGACAAGGACACCAACAAGACGATCGCCGTCTATGACCTTGGCGGTGGTACATTCGACGTCTCCATCCTCGAGATCGGCGATGGCGTGTTTGAAGTGCTGTCGACCAATGGTGACACCTTCCTCGGCGGTGAGGACTTCGACCTTCGCATTGTCGACTTCCTCGTCACGGAGTTCAAAAAGGACCAGGGCATCGACCTGTCGAAAGACAAGCTCGCCCTGCAACGCCTGAAGGAAGAAGCCGAGAAGGCGAAGAAGGAGCTTTCGTCTGCAAGCCAGTACGAAGTGAACCTGCCCTTCATCACGGCCGACCAGACCGGCCCCAAACACCTCAACATCAAGCTGACGCGCGCCAAGTATGAGAGCCTCGTCGAAGACCTCGTCAAGCGCACGATCGACCCGTGCAAGAAGGCGCTTGCAGATGCGGGCAAGTCGACCTCCGAGATCGATGAAGTCGTTCTCGTCGGCGGTATGACGCGCATGCCGGCTGTTCAGGCTGCTGTGAAGGACTTCTTCGGCAAGGAGCCGCACAAGGGCGTGAACCCGGATGAGGTTGTGGCCATCGGTGCTGCGATCCAGGGCGGTGTGCTGCAAGGCGACGTGAAGGATGTTGTCCTGCTCGACGTGACGCCTCTGTCGCTCGGTATCGAGACGCTGGGCGGTGTGTTCACCCGCCTGATCGATCGCAACACGACCATCCCGACCAAGAAGTCGCAAACCTTCTCGACGGCTGAAGACAATCAGCCCGCCGTGACGATCCGCGTCTTCCAGGGTGAGCGCGAGATGGCGGCCGACAACAAGATCCTCGGCCAGTTCAATCTCGAAGGCATCCCGGCTGCGCCGCGCGGTGTCCCGCAGATCGAAGTGACCTTCGACATCGACGCCAATGGCATCGTGTCCGTCTCGGCCAAGGACAAGGCGACCAATAAAGAGCAGAAGATCACCATTCAGGCGAATGGCGGCCTCTCCGAGGACGAGATCAACAATATGATGAAGGACGCTGAGTCCAACGCCGAAGCCGACAAGCAGCGCCGTGACCTCGTCGAAGCGAAGAACGCTGCCGAAGCGCTCATTCACCAGACGGAAAAGCAGCTGTCTGAGCATGGCGACAAGATCGGCACCGAAGTGAAGGCTGAGATCGAGAAAGCCTCAGAAGAGCTCAAGACGGCCGCTGAAGGCGAAGATCTGGCTGACATCCAGGCCAAGCATCAGGCCCTGATGACGGCTGCCATGAAGCTTGGTGAAGCGATCTATGCGAGCCAGCAGACCGAAGCGGCCGAAGCCGACGCCAAGGCGGACGCGGCCTCTGAGGGCTCGGACGATGATGTCGTCGATGCCGACTTCGAGGAAGTGGACGACGACCGCAAGTCGGCCTAAGAAGGCACCTGATTTGAAAACAGGACGCCCCGCAAGACATTGCGGGGCGTTTTGATTAGCGGCGAGGCACGCATGATTTTCGGAGCACAAGACGGCGAAGGCAGCAATGGCGGCGATGCCGGAAATGGCGACGACGGGATCAATACCGACGACCTCGGTATCATTTCCACGCTTCACGATTTCTGGACGCAGGTTGAAACCGTGTTCGACACCGGCTTCCTCGGCCAGCACGTCGGCCGGGGCATTCTGGCTCTCGGCATTCTGTTTATCGCCTTTCTTTTGCGCGGCGCTATCGCACATCTGATTGCGGCCACGCTGGGCAAGATCGCAGGGCGAACCAGGACAGATTTTGACGATGAGGTGGTTAAGGCGCTGAAGAAGCCTTTGACGCTTTTCCCGATTGCGGCAGGTATCTTCTTTGCGGCGCAGGCGCTTGGCGCGTCAGGCGAAGTGGATGACTTCTTCATCCTGCTGACCAAATCGATCATTATTGGCGGGATATTCTGGGCGCTGTTCAGACTGGTCAATCCGCTGGTTTCGCTGATCAAGGGTTTCCGGTCGGTCTTCGGCGAGACGCTGCTCGACTGGCTGAAGCGCATCTTCAAGGCGCTGATCATCTTCGTAGGCGGCGCGGCTATACTAGACGTGTGGGGCGTGCCCGTGCTGCCCTTCCTGGCGTCTCTGTCGTTGTTGTCCGTCGCCGTCGCGCTCGGCGCGCAGGACCTCTTCAAGAACCTCATTGGCGGTATGACAATCATTGGCGAACGGCGCCTGGCTAAGGGCGACTGGGTGTTCGTCGATGGCGTCGTCGAAGGCGTGGTGGAGGATGTGAGCTTCCGCTCCACGACCATCCGCCGGTTCGACAAGTCGCCCGTTTACGTCCCGAATTCGAAGCTTGCCGACAATCCGCTGACCAATTTCTCGCGCATGACGCACAGGCGCATCTACTGGAAGATCGGGCTCGAATACCGCACGACG
>NZ_JBARZC010000544.1:0-10619 GCF_049649345.1 Henriciella sp.
CTGCGATCGGCTACTGGCTCGCGCCAATTTTCCTCTAGGCGCGCTCAGTCGTCCTCGTCGCGCTCGCCAAAGCCGTCGGCGATCATCTCGGCGACGGCATCGACAGCCGCTTCGGCGTCCGGCCCGCGCGCGCAGACATCAACCTCGCTGCCCTGATGGGCCGCCAGCATAAGCAGGTCCATGATCGAGATGGCATTCGCCACATCGCCATTGCGCAGGACGAAGACCGGGGCCGGCAAGGTCGACGCCAGCCTTGCCAGTTTGGCAGAGGCGCGGGCATGCAGGCCCTTGCGGTTGACGATGCGGACCCGCCGTTCAACTTTTGTCGCATTGTCGGTCAAGCTGTGCGGTCCATCACTTCCGAGGCGATGCGGATATATTTCTGGCCGGCATCGCGCCCGACCTGGACAGCCTCTGCGAGAGTGACATGCTCGCGCACCTCGATCAGCTTGATCAGCATTGGCAGATTGACCCCGGCGATCACATCGATCTTGGCGTCGGGCATGACGGAGATGGCGAGATTGGAGGGCGTGCCGCCGAACATGTCGGTGACGATAATGACGCCCTTGCCGCTATTGCAGGCGGCGACGGTTTCGCGGATCTGGTCGCGGCGTGCATCGATATCGTCTTCCGCCTCGATGGAAATCGAGCGAAAATAGTCCTGTTCGCCAACTACATGTTCGGTCGCCCTGACAAGTTCTCGTGCCAGCTTGCCATGACTGACCACAACGATACCGATCATAATTCTCTGCCGTACCAGCCCTTATTCTTCAGGATGCTGACAGACGGTGGGTAGAGGTCAAGACTAAATTGCTGACGGAGCTTATGTTGCTGGCAGTTCCACGATGAAGCGCGCGCCGCCCTGTGCGCGGTTCTCTGCGGTTACCTGGCCCATATGCGTGTTGACGATCTGCTGGACAATGGACAGGCCGAGGCCGGAATTCTTGCCGAAGGCAGAGCCTTTTGGTCGGTCTGTATAGAAGCGGTCGAAGATCTTCTCGAACTTGTCTTCGGGAATGCCGGGCCCCTGATCCTCGACGATGATGCGCGCCGTGGTCTGCGGCCCGATGCGGCTCTGCTCGGTGCGGACCGACACCGTGCCATTCTTTGGCGAGAAGGAGATCGCATTGTCGATCAGATTGCGGATGACCTGGCCGAGCGGGCCCTCGCGGCCGCGCACCCGAAGGCCGGCGCCCATCGTCTGGTCGTCGAAGGCGACCGAGGGCATGTCATCGTCGAGCCCGATATGCTCATAGGTGGTCACGATGTCTGACACGAAGCGGGTGATATCGAGCGCCTCGGTCGGGATGCGGGTGATCTCCGCCTCGAGGCGCGAAGCGTTCGAGATGTCGGTGATCAGCCTGTCGAGCCGGCCGACATCCTGCGCGATGACCTTGTGCAGCTTCTGCATGGCTTCGGGATTGTCCTGCACGCGTTCGGCGGTCTCGACGGCAGAGCGGATCGAGGTCAGCGGGTTCTTCAGCTCATGGGCAACATCGGCAGCGAAGCGCTCATTCGAGGTGATGCGTTCGAACAGGGCCTCGGTCATCGATTCAAGCGAGTTGGCCAGCGCCCCGATCTCGTCGCGGCGCTTGGTGAGGTTGGGGATGTGGAGGTGCTGGGCAGAGCCTGACCGGATCTCGTCGGCCGACTGCGACAATCGCCTGAGCGGGCGGGCGATCCCGAGCGTCAGCAGGGCTGATGTGATGAGGGCGACCAACACAGCAACGGCAATGAACGGGATGAGCGCCGCGCGTTCAGCCCTGATGATGTCGTCGATGTCG
Source organism: Henriciella sp. (assembly GCF_049649345.1). Classification (GTDB taxonomy): domain Bacteria; phylum Pseudomonadota; class Alphaproteobacteria; order Caulobacterales; family Hyphomonadaceae; genus Henriciella. The sequence goes on from NZ_JBARZC010000544.1 coordinate 1,785, forward strand.
TTGGACTCAAGCGTCAGCACACCGACCACGGCCGAGACGTGCTGCACGGGCACTGAGACGGAGATGATCCGCTGGCCGCGATCATTGAAGCGCTGGCTGGCCGCCTCGCCGCCAGCCAGAGCGACCGCAAACTCCTCCTCGAAGGTCTGGGTGCGCACGGCGTCGCCGCCGCGATTGGGCACCAGCGCGCCGAAGGTCGAGACGGCCCATTCTGACAGCGACCGGCCCCAGCGCGACAGCTGGCTCGGCTCCTGAAGCGGCGGCAGGGCAGACACGATCACCCGGTCTGACAGGAAGTAGCTGTCGCCGATCATTTCCGCGGCCGGCCCATAGACCTTGCCGCGCACAGACACAGGCAGGGAGAGGTCGGCCAGCGTGGCGCGCGCCAGTTCCTCGTCCATCACGGGCTGCGGCTGGCCGAAGGTCGCGCCCTCGGCCAGCAGATTGGAGAAGACCTGCGCCTGTCCGATCAGGTCCTGTTTCTTGGCGACGACGAAGCTTGCCCGCATCTCATTGAGCACCATGGCGCCAATGATAAGGATGGCGAGGCCCGCCAGGTTGGACGCAAAGATGAGGCGCGCAATGCGCGAGCCGAAGAGCTGCTTGCCGCCCTCTCTCAGCCCCTTTGTGTCCTCACCCTTGCGCGCCATGCTATAACCTGCCGTCTGGAGGCTGAAGCCTCAGGCGTCAGCGGCTACTTTCATGGACACGATGGAATCGGGATCACGCACAGGCTCGCCGCGCTTGAGCTGGTCGATATTGTCCATGCCTTCGGTGACCTTGCCCCAGACGGTGTATTGCTTGTCGAGGAAGCTTGCATCGTCAAAGCAGATAAAGAATTGCGAATTGGCCGAGTTCGGATTGTTCGTCCGCGCCATGGAGCAGGTGCCGCGCACATGAGGCTCTGCGTTGAATTCCTGCTTCAGGTCCGGCTTGTCGGAGCCGCCTGTGCCTGTGCCATTCGGGCAGCCGACCTGCGCCATGAAGCCGTCAATCACCCGGTGGAAAACGATACCGTCATAAAAGCCGTCACGCGCCAGCGCCTTGATGCGGGCGACATGGTTGGGCGCAAGATCCGGGCGAAGCTCGATCTTCACCGGGCCTTTTGTCGTTTCCATCAGAATTGTATTTTCGGCATCAGCCATAAGCGTCTCCTTTGAGTGTCTGTTTCCGGCATACGCCGCGAGGCGGGGGCACGCAAACCCTTCATGTCAGGTGCTTGCTGTCTCCTGCGTCTGGCATTAGCGGTGGTGGCACGCCTGACGCGCAAGAGGAGAATCCCAATGAGCCTGTCACTTTATGATGCCATCATCCCAGCCTACAGCCAGATTTTGGGGTCTACGAAATCGGTGCTCGAAAAAGGGGCTCAGCATTGCAAGTCCAAGGGCAAGTCTCCCGATGAGCTTCTGGACGAGTGCATCCATTCCGACATGCTGCCGCTGACCTTTCAGCTGCATTCGGTGATGCACCACACGCTCGGCGCGCTGGAAGGCGTCCGCACCGGCGAGTTCGGCCCGCCCGGGCAGCTTGAAAAGCTCGATTATGCCGGCTTTCAGGAGAAGATCGAAAACACGATCAATACGGTCGGCGCGATGAAGGCAGAACAGGTCGATAGCTGGGCCGGAAAGCCGGTTGTCTTCAAACTTGGCGAAACGCAGATCCCGTTCACCGCAGAAGGGTTCCTGTTCTCCTTTTCCAAGCCGAACGTCTATTTCCACGCGACCACGGCCTACAACATCCTGCGCATGAAAGGCGTCCCGCTCGGCAAGCGGGACTTTCTTGGCCAGTTGCAGGTGAAGACAGGCTAGGCCCTAGCTCTCATTGTAGCGGTAGCCGACGCCGTAGAGCGTTTCGATCGCATCGAATTCATCGTCGACTTCGCGGAACTTCTTGCGCAGGCGCTTGATGTGGCTGTCGATTGTGCGATCGTCGACATAGATCTGGTCGTCATAGGCCGCATCCATCAGCTGGTCGCGCGACTTAACATAGCCGGGCCGCTGGGCGAGCGATTGCAGGATCAGGAATTCGGTGACGGTAAGACGCACCGGGTCGCCATCCCACGAGCAGGCGTGACGGTTCGGGTCAAGCGTCAGCCGGCCGCGAACGATCGGCTTGGCATCGCCTTCCTCGCTGCCAGGCTCACCGCCGCGCGAACGGCGCAGGACGGCCTTGACGCGTTCGGACAGGAGCCGGTTGGAGCAGGGTTTGCGCACAAAATCATCAGCGCCGATATTGAAGCCGATTACCTCGTCGATCTCCTCATCCTTGGAGGTCAGGAAGATCACTGGCAGCTCGGAGGTCTGTCGCAGGCGGCGGAGCAGCTCCATGCCATCCATCTTCGGCATCTTCACATCGAGGATGGCAAGATCGGGCGGGGCTTCTGTCAGGCCGGAAAGTGCGGCGAGGCCGTCATGATAGGTTTTGACATCATAGCCCTCGGCCTCGAAGAACATTTTGAGCGAGGCGACAATGTTCTCGTCGTCATCCACCAGGGCGATCGTTGCCATGCTTCTCTCCTTCAAACCGGTGCCAGATGCGCCAGACTGCCAGTATGCCTTGCTTTCAACCATGCTTCTCTCCTCTCAGAAACCCCTTGGGTCAAGATACTCAAAGGCCGCGCTGTGGCAGAGCTTGGTTGGTTCAGCGGTGATTTGAGGGCGGTTTGATGTCCCGGCCTGCCACAATTGCAGGCGCAGGCTGATGACAGACCTGCTGGTTCCGGGCTTGCAGAGGAGGCAGGACGGCTCTGATCAACGGCGCCGGATGTGCAGTAAAATCGGGGCGGTTGCGAGAAAAATCACCGATGATCGCGATTCCCCTCTAAGGCGAGCACGGTTTTTGCATAACCCCTTTCAGCATAATTGAGAGGGCTCCAAAATGGCGTCAGAACGGGTAAACTGGGTAGATTACGGCAAGGGCATTTGTATCATTCTGGTCGTAATGATGCATTCCACGCTGAATTATGGCGAGATGGTCCATGCGACCGGGTGGATGCATGATGTCGTCGCCTTTGCAAAACCGTTCCGCATGCCGGACTTTTTCCTGATTGCCGGCCTGTTCCTGTCGCGTTCGATCAATGGCCCGCTTCGGGACTATGTCGATCGCAAAGTGATACATTTCGCCTATTTCTACGGGCTCTGGCTGTTCCTTCAGACCGCCATCTTCGAGGCAGACCTGCTGATGGCTGACCCGGGCGCGGTCATGATGATCTTCCTCAAACAGCTCATCTTCCCAGCGAGTAGCCTGTGGTTCATTCACCAGCTTCTGGTCTTCTATGTGATCACGCGCCTTTTGCGGAATGTCCCGGTTCTTGGCGTCTTCTGCGGCGCTGCGATCCTGCACATTGCCTTCCATGCCGGCGCGATCGAAACCGGCTGGTCGGTGACCAACCGCTTTGCCAACTGGTATGCCTACTTCTTTGCAGGCTATGCGTTTGCTCCGGCCGTGTTCGCCTTCGCCAACAAGGTTCGCGGCCGCGTATCGATCGCCCTGATGGGCCTCGCAGCCTGGGCCGTCAGCAATGGCGTCCTGGTCGCGGCGGGCGTGAGCCAGCTGCCGGGTGTGAGCCTGATCATGGGCTTTGCCGGCGCGTTTGCGATCGTCGCTGCGGCCGCGCTTCTCTCGAAGGTCAGCGCCGGGGATGCGCTGCGCTATGCAGGCAAGCATTCCATCGTCATCTATCTGACTTTCTTTGTGCCGATGAAAGTCGCGCAGAAAGTCCTCGCTGAGACCGGGATCGTGCCGGATGTCGGGACAGCCAGCCTGATGGTGCTTGTCTTTGCTGTCGCCACGCCGCTCATCTTCCACAGGCTGATCAAACCAACGCCGCTCATCTTCCTCTATGAGCGCCCGGACCTTTTCCGCCTCGACGCAAGCAAGAGGAAAAAGCCGGCCCGCGCTGCGATTGCGGAGCCGAACCTGTCCTAGGGATATTGAGGCCGGGCCGGCCTGCTCTTGCCCGCCTCACCAAGTCGCGCTTATTCTCCCAGCCGGTGTTGGCTGGCACCGGGTGGGAGATTTTTTATGCGGATAATGCTTGTTACATGGCTTGCGGGCCTGCTCGCCTTGCCAGCCCTTGCAGAGCCGCGCCTCGCGCTCATCATCGGTAACTCACAATATGAAACGCCAGGCTGGACCCTGGAAAATCCGGTGCGCGATGCCCGCCTGATGAAGGCGGCTCTCGAAGGTCTCGACTTCGAGGTCCAGACGGTGATGAACGCCAATGAAGACGAGATGGAAGAGGCGTTCTCTGCGTTTGGCGCCGCGCTGAAAGAGGCAGGCCCGGATGCGACAGGCTTCTTCTTCTTTGCCGGGCACGGCGTCCAGTCCGAGGGGCTGAACTATCTCATCCCCACCGATCTCGTTGCCTATAACGAAGCCGATATCTGGGCCAATGCCCCGCGGCTTGAGCTGCTCTTCCGCTACCTCGAAAATGCCGGCAATGCCGCCAACTTCATCGTGCTCGATGCCTGCCGCAACAATCCGCTGCCGGCCGCGGTGCGCTCCACGGCAGGGGGGCTCGCCGCGACGGGCCGGGTGCGCGGCACGCTGATCGCCTATTCAACGGCGCCCGGCGCTGTCGCCGAGGATGGCGCGAGCGGCAATAGCGAGTTCACCCTCGCCTTGTCCGAACTGATCGCCCAGCCAGGTGTGTCGGCGGAGACACTGTTCCGGCGCGTCGCGACCCGCGTCGAGCAACGCACCGGCTTTCGCCAGCAGCCCTGGATCGAGAGCGGCCTGCGCGGAACCGAAGACTACTGCTTTGCCGGATGTGAAGCCGATGATGGGGCGAGGGCTGAGGCGGCAGCGTTGACTGCGTCTCTCTCTTCGGAGAGCCCGAACGTGCTCAAGAGCTTCCTCTCCGCCTTCCCGAACTCGCGCAATCGCAGCCTGGTGGAGGCGCGCCTCAGCCAGCTCGACGCGCCTGAGCCGACCGAGATGGAGGCCCTTTCAGACCCGGAAGAGACTGGAACCTCTCTCATTTCTCCAGAAGAGCTGTCGCGTGGCTACAGCCGGGACGGCGATCTCGTAGAGGGCGTCACCGTTTCAAGCGAGGCCGAATCCGCACCGCTCACCGAAGGCGAAGTGAAGGCCGCTCTGGGCGTCGATACGTTGATTACAGACATGACGCGGCCTTGGCGAAAGGACGTCATGCAAACGGCTGCGCGTGCGGCATTCATGACGAGGACGCCCGAAACGGCAGCGGAATATGAGCGGCTGGACGACAGTCTGTTTGTGTTTTTCAAGCACGATCTCGCGGTGATGACGGACGAAAGCGCAGGGAACCTCGACGAGTTTGCCCGGTGGGTGGCGATCCCGCATGCGGGTGAAGATGGGATGAAAGGCCGGCTCCGGGTCGTGTCGGGGTGCGCACCAGATGAGACCAAAGCGATTGTATGCCGTGGACGCGCGGTGACTGTCGAAGAGGCTCTGATCGGTAAGGGCGTTCCGCGTGAAGCCTTTGAGTCCTATCAGAACTACGGAAAGCACCGGCAGCTTGAGGACCCCGGCTTCGGCATTGATGAGGCCCAGCTCAACCGTTACGCCATGGTGCAATTGCTCGACTGAGCCGCCGGGCCGCCGGAATACAGCACACGCTCATACAAGTGCGGCCGTTTCCCTGCCGTCACACTTTGCTTCACCGGTGAAGCAAATTAAGTCTCCTTCTTTGAGCGGCCAGGCAGCGCACCCTTCATGCAGACTTCACCAGACGAAAGCAAAGAGAGCGCGCCCGCCAAAGAACGCCGCCTCTCCGGCACAGAGGTCCTGCTGCTGACGCTCGCCTGCGCCGTCGTGACCGCCAACGCATACTATATTCACCCGATCATTTCCGAAGTCGCTGACGGGTTTGGTGTCGACAAGGGGCTGATCGGCATCGTGCCGGGTGCCAACCAGATCGCGCTCGCGCTCGGCGTGTTCCTGCTGCTCCCGCTTGGCGACCGCGTGTCCAACCGCAAGCTGGTTACCTTCACGGTGGCTGGCCAGTTCCTGTCGATTGCCGGCATGGCCTTCGCCACCGATTTCCGTGTGTTCACGCTCGCCTCGACAATCCTCGGCTTCTTCACCATCGCGCCCTACCTCCTGCCGACCTATGCGTCCAAACGCGTCGATCCGGCCCGGCTTGGCGCTGTGACGGCAATGCTGACAACCGGCGTCATTGGCGGGATTCTCGTCGCGCGGGCCGGCGCCGGTATCGTTGCCGAGACGTTTGGCTGGCGGACCGTCTACTATATCGCGGCCGCCTTCATGCTGGTCGTCTCGATCCTGCTGCCCTTTATCATGGATGAGCGCGAAGCAGCGGCCGACACGCAGCCCAAGCAGAGCTATCCGCGCCTGCTTCTGTCCCTGTTCGGACTGGTAAAACAGCACCCCGAGATCCTGCTTTCAGGCGCTATTCAGGGGCTCGGCTTTGGCGTCTTCCTGTCTGTCTGGATGGGGATCGGCCTGCATCTGCCGGATATGGGCTATGGCGTCGACATTGTCGGCTATCTCGCTGCCTTCTCCATCCTCAACCTGTTCACCACGCCCTGGCTCGGCCGGGTGGCGGACAATATCGGCCCCTACAAGGCGCGGCTCATCTTCGCGTCGATCAATTTCACCGGCGTCTGCCTGCTCTGGCCGATGGGATACAGTCTCTGGCTGCTGATCGTGCCGCTGATGATCATGACGCTGGTCGGCCCGGCGGTCGATATCGCCAACCGGATGACATTCCTCAATCTCGACCCATCCATCCGCACCCGGCTGATGACGATCTATATTGTCATGATGTTCATCGGCGGCGGCATATCCTCTTCTGCAGGCACGGCGGTCTACGACGCTTTTGGCTGGGCCGGGAATGGCCTCTTGGCAATCATCATGTCGGCCATCCTCGTCAGCCTGTGCGTTGTAGCTTGGCTCTGGAAGGGACGTGGACGCGAAGCCGTCTAGTTCCGCACGCTTTCGAGGTAGGCAGCCCAGGCCGGGTGCATGCCGACGCCCACAGCCACAATCAAGCCGACGATCAGGAAAGCCGCGCTGATTGAGGTCGAAACGTACACGGTCTTGTGTTTGCGCCAGTCATAGGCAACGGGAACAAGCATTAAGACAAGCCAGAGCGGAAAAACGAACAGGGCGGAAAGGCCGAATGCCGCGAACAGGCCGATCAGGGCCGGAGGCAGGACAGCGATGCTGGCGTAGATCATGAAGCGCTTGTGGGCGCGCGGCAAACGCCGTCCGATGAAGCCGAGCAGGTACAGGATCGCAAACGAGATGACGGTCTGGGCGCTGGCGAGCACCGCATAAGGGTCTTCATGGATCAGGAAGTGGCGACCGGCGGCGTAGGCTCCGGTGTACACGAGCCCGCCGGCCACTGCGAGACTGAGGACACCAAATCGCTGGTGCCGGATCATGCTGTGGCCCCGGATGAGAGACGCCTGAAACGTAACGAGCACGAACCAGGTCAGCATGAAGACGGCGTGCGCGGTGACGATCAGGGGCGGCGGGGATGCATCCGTATAATCAAGGGCCGCCCTCCCACCGAGACCGACGAGGACAATCACCAGCAGGAACAGGCTGAAATACTGAAAGAAAGGCTCACCGGCTTTGGGGCGTCGTTTTGCCATGTCTCCTCGTCCCTCCCACAGGATCAGGCTGCGAGTTGGGGGCGGTTCGCGCGGTTTGGCAAGATTGGCGGGTCGCTGGCGGGCGCCTGGCGGGCCTCTGACGGCCTTGCGGCGTGGCCAATCAGCGGTTTTTCGACTTTCTGAACGCATCTGTTAATGAAGCCATTCCCGAGGAGAGAAACCATGTCCTTCAAAGCCGATTCAACCAAGATCAAACGCTGGCGCGAGGAACGTCACTGGTCGCAGGAGCATCTGGCAGAGCTTGCCGGCGTTGGTGTGCGCACCGTGCAGCGCCTGGAGACCGGAGAGCCGGCCTCGCAGGAAACGCTGAAGGCGCTGGCTGCGGCGTTCAATGTCGATGTCATGGCGCTGGCGGTCGATCAGAACGCCGAAGCGGTCCGTATGATCGTCAAGAAGAATGCCAAGGCCCGCGCCGCGATGCGTCTCGGCTTCTTCATCCATCTTGGCAGCTGGGTGATGGGCATGATCATCTTTGCGGGGATCAGTATCAGCGTTGGCGGGCCGGGCTATGCCATGCTCCAGCCAACCATCTGGTGGACAGTCGGGCTGTCCGGTCATGCGCTTGCCACGGTCATCGTGGAACTCGCGACCCGCTATCAGGAACAATACGACGTGCCGGCCTGACCCGGCGCGGGGTGTGTTTGGCATGGTTCAGCTCTGCGGCTAAGCTCAGCGCGGATGTGAGGAGGACGCAATGAACATCGAGAAGAAGACGCTGCCTGAGCAGCACTATATTTATGTCGACCGCGAAAGCCCCATGGGGCCTGAGATTGCCGAGGCGATGGGGTCTGGCTTTGGCGAGGTGTTCGGCTTTGTCGCGCAGGCGGGGATCACGCCGCTCAGCATGCCGATGACGCTCTACACGGCGATGCCGTCTGGTTCGACCATGACGTTTCGCGCCGGCGTGATCGTTTCAGCCGAGGATGCGGCCAAGGCGTCGGGCAATGTGAAGGCGGCCACCATCCCGGCGGGCGAGGCGGTGACGGCCACACATGTCGGCCCGTACACCAATATGAATGTCACCCACCAGTCCCTCTGGGCCCATTGCGACGAGAAGGGCTACACCAAGGCGATGCCGGTCTGGGAAGTCTATGTGGATGATCCGGGCGAGGTGCCGGAAGCGGAGCTGCGGACGGAGATTTATCGGGCTGTCAGCTAATTTCCCCATGGCGGCAATAGCCACCACAGCACGCGACCCAAGAGATATTTGGCT
>NZ_JBARZC010000545.1:0-7322 GCF_049649345.1 Henriciella sp.
TCCGAACATGTGCTCCAGGATTATCAGACGACGCGCCTCTCCCTGAAGGACCATCCGATGCGGTTCCTTCGGGCGCGCTATGAGAGCTACGGGCTGAAATCCACTGCCGAGGCGAGCGCCCTGCGCAATGGGGCGCGCGTGCGCACGGCCGGTGTGGTGCTTGTCCGCCAGAGGCCGGGCTCAGCCAGCGGGGTCTATTTCGTCACGATCGAGGATGAAACCGGCATCGCCAATCTCGTCGTCTGGCCGCGCATTGGTGAGATCTACCGCCCGGCGCTGATGGGCGCGCGCATCCTGCTGGTGAACGGACGGGTGCAGACCGGCGACAATGTCACCCATATCGTCGCTAACCAGCTGATTGATCTCACCAGCGATCTCCAGCTTCTCTCCGAAGATGTCCAGAGCGACCCGCTGAGGCATGCCATCGCGCGCGCGGACGAGGTTCGTCGCCCGATCCCGGAGCGCAAGGGCCCGCCGGCGCGCGCCTCCGGGCGCCATCCAAGAGATGTGCGCGTCATCCCCGCCAGCCGCGATTTTCACTAGCCGGTCAGTAGCCTGACGTATCGCTCGACAGGCTGTTCGTGCTGACCAAGGGCTGGGTCATCGCCGAAACACTGAACCTGACCGATAGCAGGCATGGGCCGCAAGGCTCGCCGGCGAATAAGGTTCGGCCGGCGCGCCAGGGCAATATGGCCAGATCAATAAGCGTCAGGGCTTCCTGTCCCAGTAGCGGAGTTTGGCGAGCGCAGAGACAAAATCGCCGAGATCTGCCTCGCCTTCAATCTCGAAACACCCCTCATCCAGATCGCTTTCGACGCCGGCCTTCTTGAACAGCGGCATCGCGCCCGGCGTGTAGGCAATGAACTTCTTGTGCGCCAGGGCATCTGTCACGAAGTCGCGGGCAGGGGGCATGGCGGCGAGCGTTTTAGCACCCTCTTCGGCGAGGATGATGGCCACCGCATCGAACAGGACGGACGGGCCGCCATCGATCTTCTCGTCGGCTTCCTGCATCTTGCCGTCGGTGAGCTTTGCCCCGCCGACATGAGGCGCGACGATGGTCACGATGGCGCCTTCTTCCTTGAGTTTCGCCTGTACCGCATCGACCAGACCGGCATCGCTGCCTTCGGCAATCAGCAGGCCGAGCTTGCGGCCGGCGAAACTGTCAGGGCCGTTCTTGATGATGCTCAGCGCATCGGAAACCGGCAGGTCCGTAATCGGCTTGCGGGCCGGCTCGGCTGGCTCTGGAAGGTCCATGTTCAGACCTTCGGCGACAGATGAGGCGAGGTCTTTATCCACGTTCAGCAGGTGAGAGAGGACGCGCAGGCGCACCCGTTCTTCCTGGCACTTGCTGAGCTCGAAGGTGAGCGCACTGGCGATATGCATCTGCTCTGTCTCTGTCTGGCTGACATAGAACTGGCGCGCCTGGCTGTAATGGTCGGCGAAGGTTTCCGAGCGGGCGGCAATCTTGGTGCCGCTGACCTCTTCGGGATAATGGACATAGCCCTTTTCAGGGTCCTCGCGCGGCCCGCCTTCTTCGGGGCCCCAGCTGTTGGGTTCGTAATTGGCGCGGCCTTGCGGATTGCGCATCGCCATGTGGCCGTCCTGCTGGAAATTATGAACCGGGCAGCGCGGCGCATTGATCGGGATATGGGTGAAGTTCGGCCCGCCAAGGCGTTTCAGCTGCGTATCGAGATAGGAAAAGTTGCGGCCCTGGAGAAGCGGATCATTGGAAAACGCGATGCCGGGGACGACATTATTGGTGCAGAAGGCGACCTGTTCGGTCTCTGCAAAGAAATTGTCGACCACCTTGTCGAGCACCATCCGTCCGATAATCCGTACAGGGACGAGTTCTTCCGGGATGATCTTGGTCGCATCGAGCACGTCGAAATCGAAGCTCTCGGCAAAGTCTTCATCAAACAGCTGAACGCCGAGTTCCCATTCAGGATAATCGCCCATCTGGATCGCGTCCCAGAGGTCGCGGCGGTGGAAGTCCGGATCGGCGCCATTGACCTTCAGCGCCTCATTCCAGACCACGGATTGCAGGCCCTGTTTCGGCTTCCAGTGGAACTTCACAAATGTGGATTTTCCGGCCTCATCGATCAGGCGGAACGTATGCACGCCAAACCCTTCCATGAAGCGGAAGGAGCGCGGGATCGTCCTGTCGGACATGATCCACATCACCATGTTCATGGCTTCGGGCGACAGGGAAATGAAGTCCCAGAAATTGTCGTGCGCCGTCTGGGCCTGCGGAAAGCCGCGATCAGGGGCAGGCTTTGCGGCGTGGATCAGGTCCGGAAACTTGATCGCGTCCTGGATGAAGAAGACCGGAATATTGTTGCCGACGAGATCCCAGTTGCCCTCATCGGTGTAGAATTTCACGGCAAATCCGCGCACGTCGCGGGCAAGATCGGGCGAGCCCTTATTGCCGGCCACGGTCGAGAATCTGAGGAAGACCGGCGTCTTCTTGCCCTTCTCCTGAAACAAGCTGGCCTTGCTGACATCGCTCAGCGGATCGGTGCACTCGAAATAGCCATGGGCGCCGAACCCGCGCGCATGCACCACCCGCTCCGGGATGCGCTCATGGTCGAAATGGAACATTTTCTCGCGAAAATGGAAGTCATCCATCAGCATCGGCCCGCGCGGACCGGCTTTAAGGTGGTTCTGATCGTCCGAGACAGCAACGCCTTGCTGAGTGGTCAGTGTCTCCGTCTTTCCTCCAGCCGTCTGGTGCGGAGCGCCGCCCGCGTCGAGCTCGGGCATATCATCATTTTTCATGAAACAGATCCTTTCAGAGAGGACCTACTCTGCGAACGCCAAGGCGGTTCCCGGCCACGGAGACGATTGGCGCGTGGCGCGTCGCTAAAGCGCCGCAGCTTTAATCCTGATCAATGCCAGCTATGAATCAGCGAAAGGCGAGGGAACACACGCATCACGGGTGCAATTTCTTTTTCGGTCCAACAAAAATCGAATGGAGATGTGCAGATGTCCGATCCCAGGAATTTGTCGGAGCTTTATCTGGAAGAATTGCAAGACCTCTGGTCGGCCAATAGTCAGATGGCGAAGGTGACCGACGAGATGGCAGACGTGGTCAGCGATTCCAAGCTGAAACAGAAGCTGAAGGACTCGGTCGGTGGCATAAACAAGCATACCGAGACGCTGAAGGAGCTGATCAGCGAGGCTGGCGGCGAGAAGAAGCCGGAACACTGCAAGGGCATGGAAGGCCTGGTGGCCGAAGCCCGCAAGCATGCGATCGAAACCGACAGTGAAGGCGCTGTCAAAGACGTGGCCGCCATCGCCCAGTTCCAGCGCATGAGCCATTATGGCATTGCTGGCTTCGGGACCGCAAAGGCGTTCGCAGAAGCCCTTGGAAAGAAGGACGCCGCGATCAAGCTCGATGAAGCGACGGAAGAGATTTATGGCTGTGACGACTACATGTCGGAGCTGGCCGAGCGCAGCCGCAATCTGGAGGCTGTTGCAGGATGAAGCAGACTGCAGGCCCGGCCGGACATGTGGCAATTGGTATTCCGGTCCGAGACGAAGTGCAGCGGCTCCCGCGTTTGCTGGATGCGTTATCGCGGCAGAGCGAGGCTGGCGGCTTTATAGCCTGTTTTCTCCTCGACGGATGCAGGGATGAGAGCGAGGTGCTGCTTCGCTCACAGGCTGAAACGCTTCCTTTCCGGGTGAAGATTGCCAGCTTGCCGCGCTGCCGGCCGAATGCGGGCCGGGCGCGGCGGGCGGCGATGCAGCTCTGTCTGGAAGCCCTCGGCCATGCGCCAGGCTCCATCGTCCTGACGACGGATGCAGATTCCATCCCGCTTCCGGGCTGGGTGGAGGCCAACTGCGCTTCGCTTGCCTCGGTGGACGTCGTGGCTGGCTATATCGAGCGCAAGACACGCCATCCTGACAGTTGGCGCACCCAGCTGGAGGATTATCTCGCACGGCTGCATGATCTTCGTAGGGCCCTTGACCCGATCGAATACGATCCTCTGCCGAGCCATCCTTGCCTCGGGGCCGCCAGTCTCGGTTTCCGGACAGACGCGTATCGCGATCTTGGCGGATTTCCGGAGTATCCACACGGCGAGGACACAGCGATCGTCGCCAAAGCCAGGCGTGAGGGATACCGGGTCCGCCACGATCACAGTGTTCAGGTCATGACGTCCGGCCGCACGGAAGGGCGTGCGCCAGGCGGTCTGGCCGATGAGCTGAAAGCCCAGATATCCCAGATCCAGCCTCCTCTCGTGCCCAATCCGGTCGTGCTGTCGCGCCATTATGAAAAACAGGCGCTCGCCCGGCGCGCGTTCAACTGTGGTGAAACCCGGCGTACCCTGTCACGCCAGTTCGATCTCTGCCCCGACTATCTTGAGGATGTGTGCGGCCTGGTCCGCGGCAGTGATGCCTTCGTTGCTCATGTTGCGCCTGACAATGCCATCGACAGGGTCGAGGTGCTGCCTCTGCCGGAGGCCGAGCGCCAGCTTGCCCTGTTGCGTGTGAAGGCGCCTGAACGGGCCGTGGCATGATCCCGAGACCTGCAGAGCCAGCCGGCCCCGGCAGCCCGGCGGACCGCGCGGCCGACACGCTGGCTGGAAAGTTCAGCGCCTGGACAGGCGGGCTCGACCTGCACTCCACCGCACCAGACGATCGTATGGCGCTGCTGCGTGGTCTTTACCGGGCGGGCCGCCAGGATCTTGCTTTCGCGCGCTTGCTGGAAGGGCATGTCGATGCCATCCAGCTGCTCGGTCGGACCTCAGCCACAGAGACGGCCCGCGAGCGCACAGATGCCCTTGTCGCCTCGGGGGCGAGCTTCGGGGTCTGGAATGCAGACCTTCGCGATGCGCCGCTCTCGCTGAACGGGGACCAGCTGTTCGGCGGCAAGGCGTTTGCCAGTGGCGCGGGCCTCATCTCGCACGCTCTCGTCACGCTTCATGCGGGCGACAAGGAGAGGGTGCAGCTCCTGCTTATCGATCTGGCGGAACACCCGCCCGAGATCGACACGAGCTGGTGGAATGTCCTCGGCATGCAGGCCTCCGAAACGCATCTTGTGCGCTGGAAGGGCGCGGCGATCAGCGAAAACTGCAAGATTGGCGGGCCCGGCGATTATGAAACCGAGCCCTGGTTCAGTGGCGGTGCGCTCCGTTTTGTCGCTGCACAGGCGGGCGGCGTGGCGGCGATTTTCGATCATGCCAGGGACCATCTCGTACGCGCCGGCCGGGTAGAGGATCCGCATCAGGCGGCCCGGCTCGCCTCGCTCTATTCCTGCGCCCACCAGTGCGCGAGCGTGGTGCGTGACACCGCCTCGGCATGGCACGACAGTTCGATCGAGGAGAACCTCGCTCATGTGCGTCATGCCAGGCTGGTCGTGCTTGAACTTGGCGAGCGCGCCATCCTGCTCGCCCAGCAAAGCGTCGGTGTCCAGAGCCTGTTCAGGGACCATCCGCTATCAGCCGTGCTCAGCAATCTGATGGTGTATCTGCGCCAACCCGCGCCGGACGCCCAGAAGCACGCCGTCGGCCTCGCCGCAGCGGATGGCCGCCTCTCGCCCGATCTGTGAGACCTCTCAAGCTCGACGCTGTCAGGCGCGCGGTCATCGTGGCTCCGCATCCCGATGATGAAACCATCGGCGCGTTTGGTCTTGCCTGCCATTTGCGGCGCAGGGGCGCTGAGGTGCAGGTGATCATTGTCACTGATGGGGCCGCCTCTCATTCCAGCCAGCGCTGGCCGCCGCGCCGTCTCGCCGCTCGGCGCAGGGCCGAGACACGCTCTGCCATGCGCCGAGCGGGGATTGGTGCCGGCGCGATCCGCTTTCTGTCCTTCCCTGATAGCGGGCTTGAACACCTCTCACCCCAGGCCGAGAAGGCGCTGCGCCAGACCCTGTCGCGCGGGGCTCAGCCTGATCTTGTGATCCGCCCGGATTCCAGCGACTATCATGCCGACCACAAATGTGTGGCGCGCGCCTGCGATAAGGCCTGGCCGCGCGCGGTGAGGCAGCTGACCTATCTCGTCTGGCCGGACGCATCGAGCCGCGATTTTGCCCCGCGCACCCGCTACCGACTGCCCGGCAGCATCCGGCAGAGGAAAGTCGCTGCGATCCGGTCCTACCGGACGCAGACCGGTCTTGTGCGCGACGATCCAGACGGGTTCTGCATGGACCGGCCCCTGATCGCGCGGCTCTCAGGCCCAAACGAGTATTTCGGCGAAGCATGAGACGCGGCGCGATCAGCCTCGAGGGTTTCGAGCACAAATTCGCCGCCGACCCGGACCCGTGGCGGACCGGGTCATCCTCCTAGGAGCGGATGAACCGCACTCACCTGGCTCAAGCGGCCGGCCCCGGAAAGCATGGACGGGTGCTGGAAGTGGCGGCAGGGAACGGGTCGAACACACCGATGCTCGCGGCCCGCGCGCTGAGGCTGACAGTGACGGAAGGGACCCCTTCGGGCGCCGAACTGACACGACAGGCGATTGAAGGGATTGAGCGGACCAGCGTCCACCAGCTCGACCTCGCAGACCGCTTTCCCGGCGACCGGTATGATCTGATCGTTATTTCCGAAGTGCTCTATTACCTGCCGGATCGGAGTTTCCGCGCGCTCGCTTCTGAAGTGTCCAGAACATTGAGGCCGGCAGGCACGCTGGTGCTGGCGCACCATACGGTGTTTTTCGATGATGCCCTTAGAGATGGGCGCGGCGTCCACCGGCAGTTTCTCGGCGAGGTCGCTGCCGATCTGGCCTGCGCGTTCCGGCGCCGCACACGGCGCTATGTGATCGAGCGGCTTCGGCGGACAAGATAATCAGTATACGAACTTGTAATTATTTGGGCCCGAGGCGCAAAGACCCTTTGGTCTCGGCCAAGGTTTTTAGCCCTTGTTAAAGCGCAGCGCCTTCTTCCGCTCGCGCAGGATCCCGCCCGGAACAGATCGCCCCGCTTGCCGTTGTTAAAACGGTGAGCGGCGCGCGCTCACTTCAAGTGCACAAAAAAGATCCCGCCAATGACCGATGAAGAAGATCCCCACCGTGAGAGAGCGACCCTCGACGAGAAGGGTAAGCCCCGCACGAGCCGCGAAACAAATGAACAGATCGAGGCGCAGAAAAAGCTCCGCCACACCGGCCGGTTCCCGCCCGAGACGCCCGATAGGGATGATGATGTCGAGCACAGCCTCGAACGGGCAAGCTGGGACCGGTTGAAGGCCGGCAAACCGGCTTCCTCGACACCGGGCTGACCTGCTCTGGAACAGCTCGATACCATGTACATGACGTGAAGACCGATCCGGATCTCGCTGCGCCCTGCGCGCCTGAACGGACACCCCCCTTTTCCCGCCGGAGGCCCCATG
>NZ_JBARZC010000546.1:0-5320 GCF_049649345.1 Henriciella sp.
ATACACGGACATGAACCTCGAAGCGCGCCTGCTGAAAACCGACCCGGAAAATGTGGTGGTTTCCACCGGCAAGTACACTGGCAATCTGAACGATGACAATCCATCGATCGGCTCGGGGACTGCAGTCTCCGAAATCACTACGCCTGACTTTTACCTCATGAACGCAAAGACCCACCGCTTGCGTCTCAAGGCGCGCGTCGGCAGCCGTATCGGTGGCTTTACGCTCGACCGCGACGGCGACATCCGCATCGGTACCGAGTTCCTGCCGGCGTCACGCGAAGTCGTGCTCTACGCCCGGGACAAGGGCAGCGACGACTGGCGGGAAGTGCGCCGCTGGCCTGCGCTCGACGACCGGTGGAACATTTCGCCGATCGGCTTCGACCCGGAAAATCTGGATCGCGCTTTCGTTCTTTCCAATCAGGGCGAGAACACAACCGGCGTATATCTCATGGATCTGAAGACCGGCGAGATGGTGAACGAGGTCTACAGGCGCGAAGATGTCGATATCAGTGGCGGCTGGTATTCCACAGATCCCAACAAGCCGGGCGAGGTTGCCGGTTTCGTCTACTATGAAGACGGCGAACGCAAGATCGCCTGGATCGACGCAGAGGAAAAAGCGCTGTTTGACGGCATTCAGTCGGCCCTGCCAGATGATGAGATCACGATCACCAGCCGTTCGATGGATGGTTCGAAAATGACCATCTACGCTGTAAGCAGCAAGAATCCCGGAACCTACTACCTCTTGGATAATGGCGCTCTGCAGCGCATTGGCTCACGCAACCCCCTCCTGAAACCAGAAGACCTCGGCGAAGTGAGCTTTATAAGATGGACCTCGCGCGACGGGGCCTCCATCCCGGGTTACCTGACAACGCCTCCGACAGGATCTGCGCCCTATCCGCTTATTGTGCTTCCTCATGGCGGGCCGGAAGTTCCCGAGCACGTCACCTATGATGAATGGGCACAGCTTCTGGCGAACAATGGCTACAAGGTTCTGCAGCCTGGATATCGCGGCACGCTCGGCTATGGCATGGAGCACGCCGAAGGCATCTATAAGGACTGGGGCGGCAAACCCCAGAACGACAAGGATGACGGTGCGCTGTACCTTGTTGAGCAAGGGCTCGTAGACCCTGACCGGATCGCGATGTTCGGCTGGTCCTATGGCGGCTATGCGGCCATGATGTCGGCCGTGCGTACGCCTCAGATCTATCAGTGCGCCATTGCCGGCGCCGGCGTCAGCGATCTCGACGCAGCCAACGCTGAATTCTCGACAAACCGCATCTCGCGGTCGGAGCTGAAGCGGACCCGCGAAGGCGGCATCAGCCCGGTTGATCACGTCGCCGATGTGAACATTCCAGTGCTGATCGTCCATGGCGAACACGACCAGCGTGTTCAGCTCAATCAGTCCGACTGGTTCGTTGATCAGTTGAAAAAGAACGGCAAGACGTATGAGTATCTGGTGCTCGAAGACGCAGACCACTTCTACAATACGATCAACTATGACAACGCCGCGATCTTCTACGAGAAGATGCTCGACTTCCTCGAGAATGACTGCGGGCCTGGCGGTCTGTAAGCGTCGGCGCAATTCGCAAAACTGAGAAAAGGCGGGCCTTCGGGTCCGCCTTTTTTTGTTTGAGCTATCGCCCCGTGCCTCGCCTTGCGCCGCGGTCGCCGAACCACCAGAGGGTGGCGGCTGTGGCGGCGAAGGTGGCGGTGTCGGTGATGGCAGCGCGGTCTGCTTCGGTTGCGCCGAGCCAGATGCCACCGGCGATCAGCCATAACAAAAGTGTCAGCGCCGGCCGGGTCAGACCGCGCACCGCATTGACCCAGAGATAGCTCTCCCCGATCGCTGCGTCGGCCTCGATCGATGCGGTCAGCCCGGCCCAGCTGCCGCTTGTGTCGGCAAGCGCGCGTTCGGCCTCGCTTTCCTCGATCCGCGCCTGATGCCGCAACTGGAGAAGCTCTGTCTCATGGCCCCATCGGGCGCGCTCATGGGCCTGGCGCTGGCGGGTCTCGAAATAGCCGGCCACGCGCCCGACCAGCGAGCCGATCACGCCAAAAAGCCCGCCGCCGGCGGCGCTTGCGGCCCAGCCTGTCATCTCTTCCATAGGGTTTCACTTCCCGGATAATACCAGCGCGCCGGCCGCGCCCGCCTGTCCAGGTGGAGGAAGGATTTTGCAAGGCCGAGCCCGGTGAAACCGGCCGCTTCGGCCTCCTCCAACAGCGCAAACCTGTCATGGCCGGCAAGCGCGATATCGGCAGCGATCTGCTTGTGACGCGACAGGGGCGCGCCGCCGAAGGCGGCATTCCATCCGGCGCAGCGATGCCCCGATGTCACCACAAGCGCTCGGCCGCCCAGCGCCGCGCGAACCGCCTCCAGCCCGTCCAGAAACCCCGCATCGTGCCAGTACTCGCCCGCGCAAAACCGGCCACGGCAGCGACAGGCAAGCTCGCCAATCGAGAAATTCGGCCAGCGCCAGACGAGCGAGAGAGCAGCGGCCGCCTCTGCCGGTGTCGAATAGAGCACATCGTCCTCCTCCTGGAAGAGGCGTACTCTGCAACGGTGCGCGGCCCGGTCTGAGCAATCAGGCCGGGCGAACTATTTTCATGTTTGAAGTCTGGCGTCTAACGCTTCATCCGGATGCGGAAACTCCGCAGACGATCAGGCAGGCGCGAAGGCACGGCCTTTCGACAGCGCGGCCACAGCCTCGTCATATTCCTTGGCCAGCCGGTCGACGAATTCGGCCGTCGACATGCGCTTGTCGACCGCGCCAATGCCCTGCCCGCAGCCCCAGATATCCTTCCAGGCCTTGGACTTCTGATTGCCGCCGGAGCCGAAATTCATCTTGCTCGGATCGCTCTCTGGCAAGGCGTTCGGATCGAGCCCGGCAGCCTCGATCGAGGGTCTGAGATAGTTGCCGTGCACGCCGGTGAAGAGGTTGGAATAGACGATGTCCTCTGCGCCATATTCCACGATGGCGTCCTTGTAGCCCTCCATCGCATTGGCTTCGTCGCAGGCGATAAAGGCCGAGCCGATATAGCCGAAATCGGCGCCCATCGCCTGGGCCGCAGCCACCGCGCCGCCATTCGCGATCGAGCCGGATAGCGCGAGCGGGCCGTCAAAGAATTTACGGATTTCCTGAACCAGCGCAAAAGGCGAAAGCGTGCCGGCATGGCCCCCTGCCCCGGCGCAGACGGCGATCAGCCCATCAGCGCCTTTCTCGAGCGCCTTGTTGGCAAAAAATGTGTTGATGATGTCGTGCATGACGATGCCGCCATAGGAATGGATGGCGTCGTTCACTTCGGTGCGCGCGCCGAGCGATGTGATCACCAGCGGCACCTTGTATTTGACGCAGAGCTCAAGGTCCTCTTCCAAGCGATTATTCGTCTTGTGGACGATCTGGTTGACCGCGAAGGGCGCGGCCGGCCGGTCCGGATTGGCCTTGCTGTAGGCGTCGAGCTCGGACGTGATCTGGTCGAGCCACTCATCGAGCTGGGAAATCGGGCGCGCATTGAGCGAGGGAAAAGAGCCGACCACGCCGGCTTTGCACTGGGCGATCACCAGGTCCGGATTGGAGATGATGAAAAGCGGCGAGCCGATCACCGGCAGGCGCAAATTCGAAAGCACGGATGGCACAGACATTGGCGATTTTCCTCAGAAACAATTCTTCACCTGACTAACTAGCTGCGCGCCTCATACCAGCAAGCCATGACGTTGGGAAACCCGCTCACGCAACACTGCCCTCTGGCACATGCTGCCCGATGGGAAACGGGGGAGGAGCGCGCAATTGAAGGACCGGACAGCCTGCCCCCCCGCCGTCAAAAACGATTTGACCCGATCGCCCGCAATCGCACGCCTTGAAGAGTAGAACCCATCCTCCAAGGGCCGGCATGCTCCAATTCATCCCCTGCTATGAAGGCGAGATGGACGACAGTCCGCTCGCCCCGTTGCACCCCCTCAGCGGCGATATGGACGATGCCGCCATTTTCCGGTTCGTCCAGGCGCTTTGCCTCCATGGTGACGCTGATGCGGCCTGCGCCACGCCGGGCGACGCCATTGCCAGCCTTGCTGCCCGCGATGGTCAGGTTCTCGCCGGAGGGCTGGTCGTGCGTGACGGCAACTTCCTGCTGGAACCGAGCTGCTGTTGCGGCCTGGAAGACTGGTGGCACTGGAAGGATATGCAACCGGGCGAACCGAGCCCGTGGCTCGGCCATGATCCGGCGCCCTGGATCGAAGCCCTGCCCGACCGCATCATCCTGCATCTCGAGGGCGGACAGGAACCGGATGTACCGCGCCAGCATGACGGGATGCTGAGCGTCTCCTACGAGGCCTATGAGGCTGCGCTGGCGCGCGCTGAAGCCGATCTTGCCGCCTTCCGCAAGCGGCTTGAACACTGGCTCTACACCCATGCGCCCTCCGCAACCGGCGCTGACGTCGCCGCCAGGATCGCAAACTGGTTCGCCCTGCCGAAGCAGGACTGACCAACATGCGCGGGGCTCATCCTGAGCGACGTCGAAGGACGGCCTAGCGCACTTACCGGGCGAGCGCTTTGGCTTGCTTCTTCTGCTTGCCGGAATGGCGGTTATAAGCGCTGAACAGGCTGATGTTTCGCGGCGGGGTGCGCCCCTCTGACATCGCCTCGATGGCAATATAATTCCACGCCATCTGGCCGAGCGCATTGATCATCTTCAACAGGCCGATCTTGCTGTTCGGCCCGAGAAAACCAGGCCCGAGCCGCATATGTTTGGCATGGTTTTCCAGCCGGGCCACCTCACCAGCCAGAAGCTTTTTCGGCCCGTGAGGGTCGGTGCAGAGCGGCGCACCAATCCCGACCATGTCGGCAAACTCGGACGACACCGTCTCCTCCATCGCCGCCAGCGTGCGAAAACCGCCTGTCGCCATGATCGGCATCTCTGCGCGCTCACGCACCATGGCCGCATAGTCGACGAAATAGGCCTCGCGCGCCTTGGAGCTCTCGCGCACCGGCTGGTTTTCAGGTGCCTGCAAGCCCTCAATGCCGAGCAGTTTGGGCTGCTCGTAATTGCCTCCGGAAATCTCCAGGAGGTCGATGGACTTGTCATTCAACCAGTCGACGACCTGCATACACTCCTCAAAGCTGAAGCCGCCCTGCTGGAAATCGGCCGAATTGAGCTTCACGCCAACGCCGAACTCAGGCCCGACAGCGTCGCGCACAGCCTTCACCGTCTCCATCAGGAACCGCGCCCGGTTTTCCAGCGAGCCGCCCCATTCATCATTGCGACGGTTGCTGCGCGGCGAGAGGAACTGGCTGATCAGATAACCATGCGCGCCATGCACCTGCAC
>NZ_JBARZC010000547.1:0-5607 GCF_049649345.1 Henriciella sp.
TTCTTTCCGGGCGGCGGGGTTGAGAAAGGCGAGCGGGCCGAAACCTCGTTGCGGCGTGAACTGGTCGAAGAAGCCGGGGTCGAGGTAACCGGCGTGCCAGGACTGATCGGCGTCTATTCGAACCACAAGATCTTCCCGAATGACCATGTCCTGCTCTACCGTCTGACCTCTGACGCCTGGACGCCTTGCGACCCCACAAGCCGGGGCGAAATATCCCAGCGGCTCTGGGTCGATCCGGCCAGTCCGCCGCAGGATGTTACGCCCGGTACAGGGCGCAGGCTTGCCGACTTTGCTTCTGGCCGAAATAACAGCGATGGCTACTGGTAAGCGTCAGCGCGACTGGCGCGTCATTGCCGAGACATAGTCGATCGCTGTCAGGACGGACATGATCGCGGCGATCCAGATGGCTACAATGCCGGCCAGCAGCGCCCCACGGGATGCAAGCCAGGCCGCCGAGCCTTCTTCGCTGCTTGGCACATAGCCGCTGACCGCCATGCCGAACAGGGTGAGGCCGATGCCAATCAGGGCCACTGCCGTCTTCCATTTCGCGCTGTTCGAGACTTTGAGATTGCCAGGATTTCCCATCGCTTCCCGGATCGCCGTGATCAGGAGATCGCGCCCGACGATAGCGAGGGCAGGCGGGGTCAGGATCAGGCCCCAGGAATCGACATGGGCGAGGGTGAGCAGGCTCGCGCCGGTCAGAAGCTTGTCGGCGATCGGGTCGAGCCGTGCGCCGAGCGGGCTTTCGGCATCAAGCCCCCGGGCGAGCGCGCCGTCGAGCCAGTCTGTTGCCGCCACGAACGAGAACACAAGGAATGGCACGAACAGCCAGAGGCCCGGTTCGCGCCGGTCATCCAGATCGGCGCCCATGTTCAGGATCAGATAGCCGACATAGATGGCGAGCACGCACCGGATGATCGTGACCGTGTTTGGCAACCACTTCAGATTCACTCCAGCCTAGCCCCCATTGAAATGCCCATATATCCGCTCGGCAAGCGCCCGGTTGATCCCGTCGACGGCTTCAAGATCTGCGAGCTTTGCGCGTGAAACACTTTTGGCCGAGCCGAACCTGTGCAGCAAGGCTTTCTTTCGCGCCGGGCCGATCCCTTCGATCTGGTCGAGCGGCGAAGTTTTGATATCCGATGAGCGTTTCGACCGGTGCGCGCCGATTGCCCAGCGGTGCGCCTCATCGCGAAGGCGCTGTAGGTAATACAGCACGGGCGTGTCCGGCGGCAGCTGGAAGGGCGTTTTGCCGGGCCTGAAGAATTTCTCTCGGCCGGCATTGCGGTCGGGGCCTTTCGCAATCGACACAAGCGTAACATCATCGGGCGTCAGGCCGATCTCTGCCAGGGTTTCCACCGTGGCGCTGAGCTGGCCGAGGCCGCCATCGATCAGGACGAGATCCGGATAGGTTTCAAGCTCGCCGATTGGCAGCTGTTGTTCTTCGGCTTCTTTCAAGAGGCGCTTGAAGCGTCGGCGCATCACCTCGCGCATCATGCCGTAGTCATCGCCCGGCTCGAGCGTCGTGTCCTTGATGTTGAACTTGCGGTACTGGCCCTTGATGAAGCCATCCGGCCCGGCGACCACCATGCCGCCCACCGCATTCGACCCCTGGATATGGCTGTTATCATAAACCTCGACCCGCTTTGGCGGTTCGGGCAGGTCGAACGCCTTGGCGAGATCTTTCAGGAGGCGCTGCTGGCTTGCCGTTTCGGCAAGCTTGCGCGACAGTGCTTCGGCGGCATTGCGGCTCGCCTGCGCCACCAGTTCGCGCTTCTCGCCGCGTTGCGGCGTGCGAATCTCGACCTTGCGCCCGGCTTTCAGTTCAAGCGCTTCGGCGATCAGCGCGCCCTGGTCGGGTTCTTCATTGGTCAGCACGAGGCGCGGCGAGGGCCGTTTGTCGTAAAACTGGACGAGAAAGGCCGAAAGGATTTCGCGCGCGCTCTCTTCCTTTTCGTGGCGCGGGAAGTGGATGGTCGCCCCCCAGTTCTGTCCCGCCCGGATGAAGAAGACCTGGACAGCGGATTGGCCGCCTTCCATGGCGATCGCGAAAATATCGGCTTCCTCGATCCCGTCAGGGTTCACATCCTGCTGGGCGCGGACATGCGCAAGCGCGCGGATACGGTCGCGCAGGCTGGCGGCGCGTTCGAAATCCATCGCGTCGGCAGCCGTTTCCATCTCTTCTGCGAGCTCCGCCTGAAGATCGACGCCTTTGCCGCGCAGGAAGTCTGCAGCCTGGTCAGCAAGGCGCGTATACTCTGCCTCGCTGACAAGATCGACGCAGGGCGCCGAGCAGCGTTTGATCTGATGCAGCATGCACGGCCGGTTGCGCACAGAGAAGACGCTGTCCTCGCACGTCCTCAGCAGGAAGGCCTTCTGCAGCGTGTCGAGCGTGCGGGTCACCGCATTGGCGCTCGCGAAGGGACCGAAATAATCCCCCTTATCCTGTTTTGAACCGCGATATTTCAGGATCTGCGGATAGTCATGGTCGCGCCGGATCAGGATGTAGGGAAACGACTTGTCGTCGCGCAGCAGGATGTTGAAGCGCGGCTTCAGAGACTTGATCAGGCTCGCTTCGAGCAGCAGCGCCTCTGTCTCGCTTTCGGTGACGACAAATTCCATCCGCGCTGTCAGTGCGATCATTGCTGCGATGCGCTGGGTGTGCCCTCCGAGCCGGGCATAATTTGAGACGCGCGCTTTCAGATTGCGGGCCTTGCCGACATACAGCACGTCGTCCTTGGTGCTGAACATGCGGTAGACGCCCGGCTTTGTAGGCAGGCGTTTGAGATTGTCCTTGATGACATCAACACCGCGCTTGGGCGCTTGGGAGGCTGGCGAGTCAGGCATTGGGTGCAATCTAGTGACTGCGGGCGGCTGCGCCTAGCTCAGCAACTGTTAGGTGCCGAATACGAAGGACAGGCTGCCGCTTCCGCTGTCGATCATCCAGCCAATTCCAAAGGCAAAGATCATCACGAGCAAGACGGATCCGCCGAAATTGCGTCCCGCGCCGGCATCATTCTCCTTGCGCATCGACATGCGGACAATCAGCCAGAGAAGCAGCAGGATGAAGACACAGCCGATGACGATCTGCTCGCCATCACTGCGCTGCCCGAGCCAGTGAACGACGTCATGATATAGCAGTCTGGCTTCATGAACGATGCGCTCATAAATCCCGTCATAAATCGACTTTGCGGCCGCCGGTACCATGGCTGGCAATTCCTCTCCTTAAGATGCAGGCCCGGTAAATCTAGCAAAGATGGTAAAACATTAGTTGAAGACAGCCCTGCAAATTTTCTCCATTTCGAAATCGTAATGTTTGCAGATAGGCTGCGCCCCGACGACGCCTTGCGCCCATCCTGCGGCAGTCGTAAGGATGCGCTAAACCCTCAAGGAGCCTGATCTTATGGCAAGTGATCTCACATTGAGCCGCGCTGTCGAGCGTGTTCAGCCGTCTGCAACCATCGCCGTGACGACCAAGGCGAATGAGATGAAACGGGCCGGCATTGATGTGATCGGGCTTGGCGCGGGCGAGCCGGACTTCGACACGCCGGACCATGTCAAGGAAGCGGCGATCCAGGCGATCCATGATGGCAAGACGAAGTACACGCCAGCCGACGGCATCCCTGAGCTGAAAGAGGCGATCTGCGCCAAGTTCAAGCGTGACAATGACCTCGAGTACAAGCCATCACAGATCAATGTGTCCCCGGGCGGCAAGGCTGTGCTGTTCAATGCCTTCATGGCAACGCTGAACCCCGGCGACGAAGTCATCGTGCCGGCACCTTACTGGGTGAGCTATCCGGACATGGCGAGGCTGGCCGGCGGCGAACCGGTCTTCATTCAGTGCGGTCCGAATTCCAATTACAAGCTTTCTCCAGAGGCGCTTGAAGCGGCCATCACCCCGAACACGAAATGGCTGGTGCTCAACTCGCCGTCGAACCCGACCGGCGCTGCCTATACGAAAGAGGAGCTTCGCGGCCTCGCAGACGTTCTGCTCAAACACCCGCACGTCTGGGTGATGACGGACGATATGTATGAGCATCTCGTCTATGACGGCTTCGAATACTGGACGATCGCGCAGGTCGAGCCGCAGCTCTATGAGCGCACGCTGACGGTGAACGGCGTCTCGAAGGCCTATGCGATGACAGGCTGGCGGATCGGCTATGCTGGCGGGCCGGAAAAGCTGATCAATACGATGCGCAAGATCATGTCGCAGTCGACATCCAATGCCTGCTCGATCAGCCAGTGGGCGAGCGTTGCTGCGCTGAACGGCGATCATGGCTTTCTGGCTGAACGCAATGAAGTCTTCAAATCCCGCCGGGACATGGTCGTGAAGGCTCTGAATGACTGTGAGGGCCTCAGCTGCGCAACGCCGGAAGGCGCCTTCTATGTCTATCCAAGCTGCGCCGGCGTCATCGGCAAGGCCTCGCCGCAGGGCACGCATATCAAATCAGACAAGGATTTTGCGTCGGCGCTTCTGGAAGAGGAAAAAGTTGCGGTGGTGTTTGGCGAAGCGTTTGGTCTCTCGCCCGCTTTCCGGATTTCCTATGCGACCTCGACCGAAGCGCTGGAAAACGCCATGACCCGCATCAAGCGGTTCTGCGGCGCCTTGAAATAGAATTTTTCAATACCAGGCCGGTCATCTATCAATTGGATTGCTGGATCATCGTCTCCATATCGACTGGGTAAATAGCTCAGGAGGTAATCATGTCTGTAGATATCGGACTGGAAAAATCGGATCGGGCGGCTTCAGCAGAGGCCGTCCGCAAGGTTCTCGGCGAGACTTATGCGCTCTATTTCAAGACGCATGGCTATCACTGGAATGTCACAGGGCCGCGCTTCAAGGCGCTGCACGAGCTGTTCATGGAACAGTATACCGAACTCTGGCAGGCGCTTGACGAACTGGCCGAGCGTATCCGCGCGCTTGGTAAGTTTGCCCCCGCGTCCAGCGACGAGATCGCATCCTATGCGACGATCAAGCCGGACAATGGCGTGCCCGACGCCGAGGACATGATCAACAACCTTGTGCGCGGCCATGAGACGATTGCGCAGGTCGCAAAGGACGGTGTGAAAATCGCTGAGGATGGCGATGACGCTGTGACCGCCGATCTGCTCACGCAGCGCGCCGCGATTGCGGAGAAAACAGCCTGGATGCTGCGCGCCAGTCTCTAGGATTTTCGAAAACCAAAAAAATGAGCCCGGCAGCGAATAATCGCACCGGGCTTTTAAGTGGGTCCCTTTTTTTAAAGGGAGGAAACGCCCAATCGGAGGGATTGGCGAAAGCCGGGACCAAGGCTTGCGGACTACCTAGTTGGCATATGCTCTGAAGCAAACATACAATTCAGTAAGCAAGCCCTGCATTTTTGCATGGCACTTAGCTTCAGCTTGCGCGAAGTTGCAGACTTTCGCGTCTGATGGCATCGACCTCGGCGGTCAGAAAGTCCCGGAAGGCGGCGATGCGTTTGGAGCGTTTCAGATCGCTCGGATAGATGAAATAGAGATCGAAGGTCGGGCCGGTATGGTCTGGCAGGACGCGGACAAGGCGCGGCGACGTGCTCGCCATATAGTCGGGCAGGTCGGCGATGCCGAGACCGGCCTCCACGGCGCGCA
>NZ_JBARZC010000548.1:0-2588 GCF_049649345.1 Henriciella sp.
GGCTGATCGATCCGGCCATGAAGATCGAGATAGAAGTGACCGCCTTTCGCGGGTGACCGCCACGTCAACTCTTGTACGCGGGGCGCCGTCGATTAAGGTCGTGCCTGAACTGAGAACAACAGATAACCGGGAGGAAGACATGATAGGTGTGGTTGCGAAACTGAAGATCGCTGACGGCAAGAATGCGGAGTTTGAAGAGATCGGCAAGGATCTCATGGCCAAAGTGAAAGCCAATGAAAGCGGCACGCTGACCTACCAGCTCTATCAGTCCAAATCGGACCCGCAGACCTATGTCTTCATGGAGCAGTATTCGGGCCAGGACGCGCTGAAGGCCCATGGCCAGACGGACTATTTCAAGGCGGCTGGTGCCAAGATGGGCGCTGTCCTCGCCGGGCGCCCTGACATCGAATATTTCGATATCGTCGAGTAGGGCCTGACGCGCTGAGGCGCGAGGCATCCGACATGGTCGAAACCGGAAAACCCAGCCTGGCAACGCGTCTCGCCTACGGTATTGGCGGGGCTGCGGGTGGGATCAAGAACAATGGCTTCGAATACGTCCTCCTGCTGTTCTACAGCCAGATCCTCGGCCTGTCGGCGGTGCTCGTCGCTGCGGCCTTGTGGATCGCGCTGCTGATCGATGCCTTTTCCGATCCGATCGTCGGATACTGGTCGGACAATCTCAGAACCAAATGGGGCAGGCGGCACCCGCTGATGTACACGGCCATGGTGCCGGTGGCGCTCGCCTATTTCTTCGTGTGGAACCCGCCTGCGGGCCTTTCCGGCATGAATCTGTTCGCCTGGCTGCTCGGTTTCACGATTGTCGTGCGCCTGATGTACACCTTCTTCGAGGTGCCAAGCACCGCGCTCGCGGCAGAGCTGTCGCAGGATTATGACGCGCGCACCTCGCTGATGTCGTTCCGCTATTTCTTTGCCTGGGTGGGCGGGCTGACGGTGCAGGTCATCCTGTTCTTCTTCCTGTTGCAGCCGAGTGAAGGCGACCCATCGGGCTTCTTTCATCTGCCGGGCTGGCACACTTATGGCCTGATCGGGGCCAGCTGCATTTTCGGGTCGATCGCGATCATGACCCTGGGCACGCATCGCCATATTCCGCACCTCAAGGCCCCGCCGCCCCTGCGCAAGCTGACGCCGCTTCGGGTGCTCGGCGAAATCTGGGAGACGGTGTCGAACCCGTCCTTCCGCGCGCTGTTCATCGCAACGCTGTTCGGCCTGCTGGCGAGCGGCATCTCCGCCACGCTGAACCAGTATATAAACGGGTTCTTCTGGGAATTTACCAGCGACCAGATTGGCGGGCTGACGGTCGCTGTCTACGTCTCGGCGGTTCTCGCTCTTGTCATCGCGCCGATGGTCGGGCGT
Organism: Henriciella sp.; assembly: GCF_049649345.1. Lineage (GTDB taxonomy): Bacteria > Pseudomonadota > Alphaproteobacteria > Caulobacterales > Hyphomonadaceae > Henriciella. The sequence continues at coordinate 1,375 of NZ_JBARZC010000548.1, forward strand.
ATCTTCGGCAAGAAGCGGGCGGCTATCTATATCGGCTTTCTCGCATTCACCATTGCGCCGATGCCGGTCATCCTGCGCCAGTTCGGCCTGTTGCCACCGAACGGGACCGATCTGCTCTATATGATTGTGCTCTGCGTCACGGTCTTCGATCTGGCGCTCATCATTGCTTATCAGATGCTGGCCGCATCCATGGTCGCTGACATCGTCGAGCAGAACGAGCTTGCCACGGGTCGCCGGTCCGAAGGCATTTACTTTGCCGGCATCAGCTTCATGCGCAAGCTTGCCCAGGGGGTCGGCGTGCTGACCGCCTCTGGCATCCTGGCTGTCGCATCGATCACGCCCGGCATGCGCTCGTCCGATGCCAGCGATGAAGCCGTTCGCACGCTCGGCTGGGGCTATGCGCTCAGCCTGCTTGTGCTCTGGATGATCATGATGGTGTGCATCAGCTTCTACCGCATCAGCCGCGCCGACCATGAAGCCAATCTTGCCGCCCTCGCAGCGGGCGGGGCAGGGGCCGAGCAGGTCAAGCCTTAGACCGTGTCCAGCGCAGGTGTTGAAAGCGGCATCGAACGCACCTTTCCAAATTGTCATGTCTCGCCCGATTGCCCTCATTCCGGCGCCGCAATAGAGCCATTTTCATGATGCATTACAAAGCCATGACCCGACATGTTTCGAAACTGCTTATCGTAAGCGCGCTTGCAGTCCTGGCGCTGCTCGCTGTCGTCCTCAGCCCGCTTTTTCCGGCAGGTATGGCCGGCGCACAGGATAATTTCTTCAACCCCGACAAGCGCGTGCCGCAAAGCCGCGCCGAGGTCGAGTTGTCCTATGCGCCGCTGGTCAAGCAGGTCTCGCCGGCAGTGGTGAACGTCTACACACGCAAGACGGTTCGCCAGTCGGCCTCGCCCTTTGCCAATGACCCGATCTTCCGCGAATTCTTCGGCACACCGCGCGAGCGCGTTCAGAACTCGCTCGGCTCCGGCGTGATCGTCTCGGAGGATGGTGTCATCGTCACCAACAACCATGTGATCGCGGGCGCCGACGAATTCCTTGTCGTGCTGTCTGACAGGCGCGAATATGAGGCTGAACTCGTCCTCGCCGATGAGCGTAGCGACCTGGCAGTGCTCCGCATCGACGCAGAAGGCGAGACGCTGCCGACCGTCGACTATGCCGACACGCGTGACACCGAAGTCGGCGATATCGTGCTCGCCATCGGC
>NZ_JBARZC010000549.1:0-1543 GCF_049649345.1 Henriciella sp.
GTCTGGGGTCCTAGGCGATCCAGTTGATCAATACCGCCGGCGCGAATGCAATCGGCGTCATCAGCGAGGAAAGCAAGCGTGATTTTGTGATGTCGCTGGGCGCAAAGGGGGTCATCAACCGCAATGACTTTGATTGCTGGGGGCAATTGCCAACGGTGAACACAGAGGAATACGCGACATGGCTGAAGGAGGCGCGCAAGTTCGGCAAGGCGATCTGGGAGGTCACCGGCAAGGGCGTCAATGTCGATATGGTTTTCGAACATCCCGGCGAAGCGACGTTCCCGGTGTCTTCGCTGGTCTGCAAGAAAGGCGGCATGGTCGTTATCTGCGCAGGAACCACGGGGTTCAATTGCACCTTCGACGTGCGCTACATGTGGATGCATCAGAAGCGCCTGCAGGGCAGCCATTTCGCACACCTCAAGCAAGCGAGTGCCGCTAACAATCTGATGCGGGAACAGCGGCTCGATCCTTGCATGTCCGAATGCTTTACCTGGCAGGACATTCCCGAAGCGCACATGAAGATGATGCGCAACCAACACAAGCCGGGCAATATGGCCGTTCTCGTTCAGTCGCCGAAGATGGGCATCCGCACTTTCGAGGATGCACTCGAGGCCGCGCACCGGTCCTGAGCGGCCTTATTTCTTTCCCAAGCTGGGCGCGGTCAGGCAATGGCTGCGCCCATTTTTTTCCGACCTTTCGAAAAATCTCTAATACAACCAAAAGTTGTTAAGTATTCATTAATGATTCCTAGGGAAGTTTGTGCATGGGCCAAGACTGGATCATTCACGTGCTATCTGATCTGCGCCAGTTCGCGCGGCAGAACGAGCTGCCAATGCTGTCCGCGCAATTGGATGAAGCGCTGCTGACCGCAGCGGTTGAAATCGCGGGCCGGTCTGAAGGGACACTTGCGACAGAAGGCATCCAGACCGGGTTACAATCCTCTGATTTGTAGAGACGCTGTCGCCAAGGCAATACTAATCCGTTAGCGCTGGTGGCCGGTTTGGCCAGCCGGTAAGGTCGTCCCATGCATGGGCAATCCATCACCTTCTCCGAAGATCAGGCAGAGGCCTGGGACAATATCGGCGTGGCGTTGCGTCAGTCCGGTGTCGATCTTGACGATAGTCTGCTGCAACCGCCGAAATCGGAAAAGACATCCGTCCTCGCCGTCATCGGCAAGGCGGGGTCCGGTAAGACGATGCTGCTTGCCGCGCTTTATCGCGCGCTGGAGGACGCGGGCGTCGATGTCATCTCAGGCGATTGGGAGGGCCGCAAGCGCAAGGACCGGCGAACCCTTGCTATTCTCGCCCCGACTAACAAGGCGGCCAGCGTGCTACGCAATCGCGGCGTGCCCGCCACGACCATTCACCGTATCCTCTACACGCCGGTCTATGATCCCGAGTATGAAAAGATCGCCGCATGGCTGGCCGGGCAGGGCGACAGGCCCGAGATCGAAGGGCTGACCGAGGTCGCTTTGGACCGGGCCCATGCCTCTTACCAGATCAACACATCCGTTCCCGCGGCTCTGGCCGCCGCCGGCCTACGC
>NZ_JBARZC010000550.1:0-9913 GCF_049649345.1 Henriciella sp.
GCATAGGGGTTTGACCCCTGCCGCACGAACAGCCGGATCGGAACACCCGGCATGTCGAACGCCTCGCGGATACCGTTGACCAGGAAGCGCTTGTATTGTTCCGGCATCTGGTCGCCCCGTGAGGCGATCAGCACGAAGGTTGGCGGACGCGCCTTCATCTGCGCCATGTAGCGCGGCTTGATCCGCTTGCCGTGAACCGATGGCGGGGGATGGCGCTCGATCGTGTAGCGCAGCCAGCGATTGAGATCCCCTGTCTTCACCCGCGCCGACCAGTCATCGTAAACCTTGGCGACCGCCGGCATGAACCGGTCCACCCGCTTGCCCGTCAGGCCTGACAGCGTTACAAGCGGCGCGCCCTTGGCGTTCGGCAGCAAGCGTTTGGCGAGATCGCTCAGCTCGCGCATCTTCTGCGCATGGTTCTCGACGGTGTCCCATTTGGAAATCACGAAGACGAGCCCACGGCCCTCGCGCACGGCAAGATCAGCGATCTGCAGGTCCTGCTTCTCGAAGGCGTCATCGGGATCCATGACCAGGGCGATGATGTCGGCATATTGCAGTGAGCGAACCGTTTCGCCCGTCGACATGCGTTCGAGCTTTTCGTGCACGCGAGACTTCCGGCGCAGGCCCGCCGTATCGACCAGCTTCACCTTGCGGCCTTCATACATCCAGTCGACGGAGATGGAATCGCGCGTGATCCCGGCTTCAGGGCCGGTCAGCACGCGCTGCTCACCCAGCAACTGGTTGATCAGCGTCGACTTGCCCGCATTCGGGCGCCCGACAATCGCAAGCCGGATCGGCTTTTTGCGCGCTTCCTCACGCGCGGCAAGCTGGGCTTCGGCCTCGGCGGCGTCATCAATGCCGGCCGCTTCGAGCGCAGCGGTCAGCTCGTCCTCGCTGAGGTTCGGGTCATCGACATCGATCTCGGCCATCCGGTCCAGAATCTCGTCGTCGAAGCCTTCGCCCTCGGCGGCGTCATCTTCGGCGAATGCGGCCTCGAATGCCTCCTCGCCCAGCGCGGTGCGGATGGCGCCATAAAGATCGCCCATACCCTCACCGTGAGCCCCGGACAGGCCCACAGGCTCGCCAAAACCGAGCGACCAGGCTTCGGCCAGCCCGATGTCGCCCTGGCGGCCTTCTGCCTTGTTGGCCGCCAGCACGATGGGCAGGTCCGCCTTGCGCAGCACATTGGCGAACCGCTCATCCATCGGGGTCACGCCTTCGCGCGCATCGATCAGGAAGAGCGCAAGTTCGGCCTCGCGGATCGCAATCTCGGTCTGACGGCGCATCCGCGATTCAAGGGAATCGTCATGCACGTCCTCAAAGCCAGCGGTGTCGATCAGGATGAGGGGCAGGTCAGCGAGGCGGCCGGCTGCTTCCTTGCGGTCCCGCGTGACGCCCGGCTGGTCATCGACCAGCGCGAGCTGTTTGCCCGCAAGCCGGTTGAACAGCGTCGACTTGCCGACATTGGGGCGGCCAACAATGGCGATTTTCAAAGGCATGGCGCGCTCCCTCCAGGAAGACGTCGATCATAGAGCGAGCGCAGCCCTTAGCGGATCGCGATCAGGCGCGCATCATCTGTCAGCACAAACACCTTATCGCCCACCGAAATCGGCTCAAGATAAACCGCGTCGCCAAGGTCGATGGAACTGATCCGCTCACCCGTCTGCGGCGACAGTGCGATCAGCTCGCCGCGCGAGGAGACGACCAGCACCTGGTTGGACGCAATGATTGGTCCGGCATAGGCGATACGGTTCTTCTTCTTTTCCTGTTTCTCGAACTCGCGAAGCTGCTTGACCCAGTAGATCTGGCCGGTCGCCGCCGACAGGCAGACAATCTGGCCATTCGTGCCCGACACGAAGATATATTCGCCAGCAAGCGCAGGCGCGGACGTCGAGCCGACAGGCTGAACCCAGACGCGGTTGCCCGAACGCCCATCGATGGCCGCCATGACACCGGACTGGTTGGCGGCAAAGACGAGCCCGCCGCCAATCACCGGGCGCGAGGCGATATCATTGATCGAGGAGATCGGCGTGAACCGGCCCGGACGCGACAGCGCTTCAGTCCACAGACGCCGGCCATTCGCGGCGAGATAAGCGATGATCTCGCCCGAGGAATATGGCGTGATGACAATATCTTCAACCGCCGCAGAGCTCGGCGAGCCGAGGATGCGCGCGGTTTCCGCGATGGCCTGATCGGTCCAGACAATCTGTCCGTCACTCAGGTCGAGCGCGAAGACTTCATTATTGTTCGACGAGACGAAGGCGCGGCCATCCTTGATGGTCGGCGAGCCGGTCATCGGCGCTTCCATGTCTCGGCGCCAGATCTCTGCACCATTGGCGACATCAAGCGCGCTGACAAAACCAAACCCGCTGGCCACGATAAGCCGGTCACCAGCAACGGCGATGCCGGAGCCGATGCCGGTCTTGTCGCGCCGATTGCCGGAGTCGAGCTCTCGTTGCCAGAGCCGGCTTCCTGTATCGAGGTCAAAGGCCCGCACGGTCTGTTTTGAATCGATCACGAAAATCGCGGTTTCACTGGCCACGGGCGGTGTGGTCAGAGCCGACTTGCGGTTCGAACCTGCGCCGGCATCGACCCGCCAGGCCCGCTCAAGATTGGCCGCAGCCGCAACATGGCCTGCCGTTTTCGTCGCTGTAGAGCCGGCTTGCGGCCAGCTTGTCAGCGCTTCGGCCTCGGGAAGGGTCACGGCTGTGGAGGCAAGCTCAGGATCGGCTTCGAGCGCTTCGTCACCAAGCACCATTTCAATGCGGCCGGCGCGTTCTTCCTCGGTCAGACGTTCCTTTTCGGCCCGTTGGCCACTGAAATAGGAGCAGCCTGCGATCGAGGCACTGAGCAACGCGATGACGCCCAGTTTCGTATAGGTTTGGATGGTCATTCTGGTTGGTCTCCGTCGGTGGCCCCTGGCCCCGGTTCCGCTTCATCCTGCACAGGCTCGACAGGTGTTTCTGACGCAGTGTCTTGCGGTGTAGCTGGTGTGGATACGGCTGGCGGAAGCGCAGCGAGCGCCGCGCGCGAGCGTTGCTCGACGCCCTGCGGCACATTGGCGAGAAAGCGCAACTCATTGAATGTGGTGCGCGCAAATTCGATGTCGCCTTCGGCCACGGCCTTTGCCGCGATCAGCTCCAGCGCCAGGGCGCCGAAGGCCGACGGGTCATTCGTCAGCGCGCCGAGATAGGTCTCAAGCTCGGCCCGGCTCATCGAGTTCGATTTGAGATAGGCGGCCTTTATGAGGGAGAGCTTGCCGATCGGCGTTTCGGTATTGGCGGCCGCTTCCAGGGCTTCGACAGCCGAGGCCATGTCGGCCGTGCCTTCGAGGCGGGCCTGCGCCAGATAATTCGCCGACAGCGGTGCGATCTCGGTGTCTTCAGACACGAGCGGTTCCAGAGCCGCAGAGGCCTGTTGCCAGTTCTGCTCGGCAAGCTCATCGACGCCCTGCTCGAACTGCATCGCACTCTCTTCGATCGACTGCGCCTTGCTGTACTGCAGATACTCGTTCAGCGCGACGCCGCCAATCAGGAGCGCGGCAGCGATATAGGCGAAGACTCCATACTTCTTCCAGAGCCGCGCCGCCCTGTCCTGGCGAAGGCCTTCCTCGACTTCCTCAAAGATATCAGCCAATTGGCCTTCTCCATTTCATCCCGGATTCTTGGGCGCACCCTAACCGCGTGTCAGGCCTGCGGCAACGCGTGAAAGCGGTTCGATTCAGGGTTTACTCAGCTTGTAGGTTTCCGCTGCGCCGGGAAACCTGCGAGCGCGCACATCTGCAGCGTAGCCCTCGATGGATTTCTCTATTCCGGCTCTGACATCGCCGTACCGGCGCACGAATTTCGGCGTCCAGTCGAACAGGCCGAGCATGTCCTGCGTGACCAGAATCTGCCCGTCGCACGCCGCTGAGGCGCCGATCCCGATGGTCGGAATGGCGACGGCCCTGGTGATCTCCTCGGCCAGATCTTCGGCCACGCCTTCGATGACGATGGCAAAGGCCCCGGCGTTCTCGGCGGCTTTTGCTTCGGCCATGACACGGTCGCGCTCGCCGCCTGTTCGGCCCTGCGCCTTGAAGCCGCCGACCACATTGATCGCCTGCGGGCGAAGGCCGACATGGCCCATCACCGGCACGCCGCGCTCAACCAGATGCTCTATCTGATGGGCCGCATAGGCGCCGCTCTCGATCTTGACGGCCTGGCAGCCTGTCTCCTGCATCAGGCGCGCGGCATTCAGGAAGGCCTGGTCGGCGTTTGTCTCATAGCTGCCAAACGGCATGTCGACGACGACAAAGGCCTGATCGGATCCGCGCATCACGGCCTGGCCATGCAGGATCATCATTTCCATGGTCACGCCAACGGTTGATGGCAGGCCGTGCACCACCATGCCGACACTGTCACCGACGAGGATGACATCGCAATGCGGGTCCATGATTTCAGCCATCGGCGCGTCATAGGCGGTCAGGCAGACAAGCGGCTGGCCGCCCTTGGCCGCAGCGATATCGCGCACCGTCTTGCGCCGTATCTCGGTTTGTTTCGACATGGCAAGTGCCTTAGCGCGCCACCTGCGCAACCACAAGAATTCATGTAGAGACACTGAGGATGAGACGTCGTGAGCATCCGCTTTGGATATTGGTCGCCATCTATGGCGGCCTGGCTTTTATGATCGGATTTGTCTTCGGCGCGCTCCGCGAAATCGTCCTTATACCGCGCTTTGGGGACGAGCCCGGCCACTGGATCGAATTTCCGCTGGTGACTGTGCCGATCGCGATCATTGGCTGGATGATCGGGCGGCGGCGCGCGGGGCAACTCGGCCAGGCTTGGGCCATCGGAGTTGGCGGCGTGGCTGTTTTGCTGGCCATTGAGAGTATTTTCGCCCTCGGCGTGATGGGTGTGACCGTCTCCGACTATGTCGACAGTTTCAACATTTTCAAAGGTGCGCTCTTCCCATTTGGCCTCGCCATCATGGCCGCCGCGCCTCCGGTCGGATCGGCGCTTGCGCGGCCATCAGAGCGCTAGAACAGGCATGCCGAACAGGATCCGGTGAAGGCCGAAAATCATCGCAGCCCACAGGCCAACGCCAATCACAACGGCCAGAATATCGCCCGTCACATTCGGTTGAACGCTGGCCGGCGGGCCATTGTCGCCGCGTTTCTTCACAGCGATCCGGTCAATCACCGCATAAGCGAGGAAAGCGCCGAACAGGATGATGGAGTTGAGCTCACCATTGGCCAGCAAATGGCCCACGGCCCAGAGCTTCACGCCGACCAGCATCGGATGTTTCAGCGTTTTCTTGATGTAACCCGTCGGCAAATTGGCGGCGAAAATGATCGGCCAGGCCAGGAGCTGAATCACGATGTTCAGGTGTGTCGTCCAGACCGGCGGCTGCCAGATGATCGCGGCCGGGCGCATTGCGCCATAGCCATAGACGATGAGCGCAAGCCCTGCGATCGCGACCAGGCTGTAGAGACCCATATATGGCCCCTGCCCCAGCCTCGCCCTCAGATCCTTGCCAGGCTCGCGCGAGCGGAATGTGGAAAACAGGTGCGGCCCGAAAAAGACGATAAGCCCTGCGATGAGAAAAATCATGTTGCCCTCCCAGACTCGCGCCAGAATGGGCAGCATCGCGCGGTCTGGCAAGCAAAACCGGGAAGACAGGTCAGACGGGCCCTGATAGAGCCAGACCAATGGGCCAGACAGGACGGGGCATGGATCGCTCAGCGAAATTCGCAATCATTGTCGGCGGCGGCATTGGCGGGCTGACCAGCGCGCTGGCACTCGCCCGGCAAGGCTGGACCTGTCATGTCATTGAAGCAGCCGCGGAATTCAGGGAGGTCGGCGCCGGCCTGCAGCTTAGTCCGAATGCGATGAAAGTGCTGCGCGCACTTGGCCTCGAAGATGCGATCCGCGCCGTTTCCTTCGAGCCTGAGGCCCTGGAGCTGCGCCTTGGCCGCTCCGGCCGCGAAGTATTCCGTATCCCGGCCGGGGCCGCAGCCGAGACAAGATGGGGCGCGCCTTATCTTCATATTCACCGGGCCGATCTGCTCGGCGTGCTCGCTGAGGCTGCGCAGAGCCATCCCGATATCGGTATCTCACTCGGCGCAAGGATCACGCACTATGATCATGGCGGGGACGGTGCCATCGTTTATACACAGGCCGGCGAACCGCTCACTGCCAATCTCGTCATTGGCGCCGATGGGCTTCATTCGACCATTCGCGAACAGATGCTCGGCCCCGATTCGCCCCGCTATACCGGCAATATTGCGTGGCGGATGGTTGTACCGGTCGCGCATCTGGACCGCCCTCCACCGCCCACGGCCTGTGTCTGGGCTGGCAAGAACCGGCACGCCGTGACCTATTTTCTGCGCAGGGGCGCGCTCGTCAATTTCGTCGGCGTTGTCGAACAGGCAGAACCTATGTCGGAAAGCTGGTCAGAGACCGGCAGCAAGGCCGAAGCGTTGGCAGACTTTGCCGGTTGGGACAGTACCCTCACTGAGATCATCAACAAGGCCGAGACCCATTTCAGATGGGCGCTCTATGACCGGCCCGCGCTCTCTCGCTGGACCGATGGCCGTGCGACCCTCCTCGGGGATGCCTGTCACCCGATGCTGCCCTTTCAGGCGCAGGGAGCGGCGATGGCGATTGAAGACGCGTGGGTGCTGGCGGCCTGTCTCGACGGCGCAGCGTCCATCGAAGACGGCCTCTCAGCCTATCAGGGCGGCCGCCTTGCGCGCACCGCCCGCATGCAGGCCGCGTCCCGTGGCAATATGGGCGTGTTCCACAGAAGCGCGCCGCTGTCCCAGCTTTCGACCTACGGCCCGATGTGGCTTGCCGGCCGGATGATGCCCGGACTGGTTCGCTCCAGACTGGACTGGATTTATGGGCACGACGTCACAGCGACGGATCGATGATGACCCGGCCCACGACGCGGCGTTCCTCCATTTCGGCAAAGGCCTGGCGCCAGTCATCGAGGCTGTAAACGGCGTGAACGTGCGGCGTCACCGCCTGGTCGGCCACCAGTTTCCAGACCGCCTCCATGTTCTCGCGGCCTTTCTCGGGAAATCTGCGTCCATACTCGCCAGCCCTGACCCCGACGACCGAAAATCCCTTGATCAGCGGCATGTTGGCCGTGATGCTCGGAATGCGGCCTGAGGCAAAGCCAACGACGAGCAGCCGCCCATCAAAGGCGATGCAGCGAACACTCTCATCGAATACGTCCCCGCCGACAGGGTCGTAGATGACATCCGCGCCGCCGCCAGTGATTTCCTTGACCTGTTCGCGAAACCCGTCCGACGAATTGAGAACTATATCAGGGGCATAGGCGGCCTTGATCGTCTCGAGTTTTTCCTCGCTCGAGGCCGCCGCAATGACCCTGGCGCCCAGATGCTTGCCAAGGTCCACGGCTGCGAGCCCCACACCGCCCGCAGCGCCGTGCACCAGAAGCCACTCGCCGGGCTGGATGTTGGCGCGCCTCACGAGAGAAACATAAGCGGTGATATAGGCCGATCCGACAGACGCGGCCTCTGCAAATCCCAGATGCTCCGGAATGGTCCGGGTCCGGCGCGCGCGATAGGTGCCATATTCGGCGAAAGCGCCGCCGAGCCCGCCGGTGACGACCCTCTCGCCGACGCTGAACGCATCCACGCCATCGCCGACCGCAACCACCTCGCCGGCAACATCTCCGCCCGGAATGAAGGGAAGATCAGGCTTGTGCTGATAGCCGCCCCTGGTCATCAACAGGTCCGGAAAGCCGAGACTTCCCGCGCGGATCCGGATCAGCAGCTCGCCTTCGCCCGGCTGCGGCACAGGCCGTTCGACTATCGCGCAGCCTTTGAAATCGTCAGCCAGCGTCTCGACGCTCAGCGCGCGCATCGTGTTGGGGAGTGTCATGCCGCCTCGTCCGCTTGCCTGTCACAGGTCTAGCAGACCGGGACTGGCCCTTGTCCATGCTGACGTTGCGTCGGGAATTGATTTGCGGCGACGTTCAGCCCCGCTTGGGAGCATGACAGGACCCTGGGTCGCGGCTAGCGGCCACCCGCCGGGCGTGAATTGATGGCTTCCAGCAGGCGGGCGCGCGCTTCGAGCTCAGCCTGTTCCTGTTCGCGCCGGTCAAGCTCGGCCTGTTTGACGCGCTGGGCCTCCGGGCCAAAAATGACATTGAACAGATCGCGCTCTGACGGGTCATCGCCATCGCCGCCATCAAGCCAGCTCAGCATTTCGCAACTGTCGCCAAACACGCGGCCTTCCGCCTTCAGATAATCGACAAGCGCCTCCTGTCGCGGCGAAAGCAGGCAGGTGTCGGCGTACATGTTCGACGGCAGCGCCTCACTGACACTGCTCTCGTCAATATCGGCACCATTGGCGGCCGCGGCATCGATCTGGTCAACTAGCTTGCCAGCTTCGACAGCCCGCCGGCCAATCTGGTTCAGATTGGCGTTGCTGCGCTCGCCGGTGTCGGTCTGATTATCACCGATCTGTCCGATCAGGCTTTCATTCTCGGCCGAGGCCGGCAGCGACGCTCCGACCAGAAGGGAAAGGATGAGGATTTTGCCGCGCATGGGAGTATCCGCCTTAATTGCCAGTCTGCGTCACAGAGACGGCAGACCCGCCATACTGGGTGATCGCGAATCCCATATTATCTCCATTCTGGACATGTTCGAAGACATTTCCGCTCCCATACTGGGTGGCCATGGAGACGTTGTTGTTTCCGTTCTGCTCCAGATCGTAGAAATTGGTATCGCCATACTGGAGCAAGGCGGATTCATTATAATTGCCTGACTGAATGATGTCGGCAAAATTGTTGCCGCCAAAGGATTCCTGGACGGAGACGATCAGATTGTCCTCCCCATCCTGCAAGGCGGTCATGGCGTTGTCGTCACCCCTCTGGATGACAACCGCCTCATTGCCGGGCGTGGTATCGAACTTCTTGTAGTCGATGGGCGAGCCTTCATAGCTGAACTCGCCATTTTCACCATCACCTGCCCCTTCGCTGAAATCCTGATTCAGCAAATCGGCGATCGGGTCGCCGCTCAGCGCGGCATATTCATCATGGCCGTCATCGTCGCCGCCATGCCCGAAGGCAACGGCACCGGAGAGACAGAAGGTCGCCAGAATGACCGCAGCAAAGCGAGACATGATCTGCAATACTGCGGTCATAACCGGGTACTCCTACTGGCTCACATTGGCCGTATGGGTCGATCCGACCTGCTCGACCGTCGACGCTGCGACAGCCGATGACTGATCCACAAACGCCGTGTTACCGGTGCCATCCTGAAGGATACTGGACGTAATCAGGTCACTGCCCCAATTGCTTCCCGACTGGTTCGAGACGGCCGTGTTGCCCCCGCCGAGCAGACCGGTGTCGCGCTGCTCGATGCTGGACGTGCCGCCATTTCCGGTCTGGTTGATCAGGGCCGAACTTCCGGTGTCGTCGGAAGCCTGCCAGATCGAAGCCATGTTCAGACCCGCCCCGACCTGATCGATCGTTGCCGATCCGGCGGTGCTGTACTGGTCGACATAGGCCGTGTTGAGGAAGGTGCTCGACGTGACATTGATTGTCCCATCAATACCATCCTCATTGATCGTGGCGACATTGCCCTGACCGAGCTGGGTCACCGTGATCATCGGGTTCGTACCTGACGAATTCACAGTCACTTCATTGTCGGAAGAGTCCGGCGAATAGGGATCGGCTGTATTGCTGTACGTTCCCTGATTGACCGTCACATTACCGCCGTCACTGTTCTGCGTGACAGAGGCAGAGTTGCCGGTGCCGTTCTGTCCAACAAAGGCCCAGGGCGCGACGCCATCGGAGCCTTGCGTGATCGACGCGATATTCTCGTCGCCGCGCTGGTACAGGAATGCTTCAGCGTCGTTCGTGTACTGCAGAATCGCCGCCTGGTTCGCAGCCACGCTGT
>NZ_JBARZC010000551.1:0-5313 GCF_049649345.1 Henriciella sp.
GGCCTGGGCGCGCCGCTTCCAGACCGAGCAGCGCGTGAGCCAGGCAGGCGGCATGGCCGCCCATGCGGTGCGCGATGGCGATCGCGGCAGTGCCGGTGCCCAGCCAAGCCTTTCCAGCAATGACAGGGATGACTAATGTTCAAGAGATCGACACTCCACTATGGCGCGAGCCCCGAACCGGTAACGCCGTACCAGAAGGCCGGACAGGTCTGGGATGAGCGGATTGGCTCGGCCCGCGTCCAGGCGAGAAACTGGCGCTATATGGCCCTCGGCACGCTCGCCGTCAGCGCGACCGTTTCAGCAGCGCTCATCTGGCGAAGCTTGCAGGCTGACATCGTCCCCTATGTGGTCGAGGTCGGCGAGTTCGGCGAGGTCCGCGCCATCGGGCCTGCCAGCGATACCTACCTGCCGTCCGATGCGCAGATTGCTCACCATCTCGCCGCCTTCATCGAGAATGTGCGCAGCCTGTCTGTCGATCCTGTCATCGTGCGTGAGAACTGGCTGAAGGCCTATGATTTTGCGACCGCGCAGGCGGCGGTCACGCTCAGCCAGTATGCGCATGAAAATGACCCCTTCGCCCATATCGGCAAGCGGTCCCGCACGAGCGATGTCATCAGCGTCGTGCGCGTCTCCCCGGAAAGCTTCCAGGCCCGCTGGCTGGAGAAGACCTATGACAATGGCGTCCTCATCGAGACGCGAAGATTTACGGGGCTCCTTTCGATCCTGCTTGATCCCCCGCGCGATGCCGAAACGCTCCGCGCCAATCCGCTCGGCCTTTACATCAGCAGCCTCAACTGGGGCGAAGACCTCGTCACAGGAGACTAGTCATGAAACCGATCCTCGCTGCCTGCTCGGCCCTCGCCCTCCTCACCGCCTGCGCCACGGCGCCAGATCCGCAAGAAACGACCATCGCGCCAGCCTTCCTGCGGGCCGAGCTTGTCGAAGACACATCAGCCCCGGTCATTGAAGTCGTCGAGACCGTGACGCCGCTCCCGCTTCCCGGTCAGATGAAACCCCTCACCGAGACAAGACCGGGTGCCTCCATGCCACCCGGCCAAGCTATCCAAGAGGGAACATCGGCTGCCCGCATCGAACCCTCCGTCGACGGATTTGTGAACGCCATCCAAGTCTATCCGTATACCGAAGGGGCGCTTTACCGGCTATATACCAGCCCCGGCCAGGTCACCGACATCGCGTTGCAGCCTGGCGAGACTCTGGTCTCCGTGTCGGCGGGCGACACGGCCCGCTGGGTGGTCGGTGATACACAATCAGGCTCAGGCCCGGCCGCCCGGTCTCATGTCTTGGTCAAACCGGTGCAACATGGCATCAAGACCAATCTCATGATCGCAACCGACCGGCGAACCTATTATCTCGAGCTAGACAGCGTCTATGACGGCTATATGGCGGCGCTCTCCTGGCGCTACCCGCAGGACGAACTCGCGCAGGCAAGATCCCGCGCGGCCCTCCAGCGGACAGAAGGCGCCGCGTCGATCTCTCGCTCGCTCAGCCTGACGGACCTAAACTTCGACTATCGCATAACGGGCGACCGGCCTCGCTGGACGCCGGTCCGCGCATTTGATGATGGCCGCCAGGTTTTCATCCAGATGCCCGAGGCGATGAATTCAAGCGACGCCCCGCCCCTCTTCATCCTTGGCGAGGCAGGCGACGCCGAACTCGTCAATTACCGCGTCCGCGGCGGCTACTACATCGTCGACCGGCTGTTTGAGACCGCGGAGCTCCGTCTCGGCGAAAAGGACCAGACCGTGGTTCGGATCCATCGCAGCCAGAAGCGGGCCGGCCTTGCCGCCCTGTTTGGAGGCCGCAATTGAGCGAACCGAAGACCTTCAAACAACACACCGCAGACCTCGAGATCCGGTCCCGCCCCCGGCCTGTCACGCGGATGAACCGCAAGGTCTTGCTGGCCGGCGCAGGCCTTGGCGTTATCGGTCTGTTCGCAGCGGCTAATTTGGCCCTGAAGCCGGCCAGCCCGGCTTCAGCTGAACCGTCAAAGCCGGTCTACACAAAGCAGGCCAAGCGCACGCCGGAGGGCCTCTCCGCCCTGCCCGCAAGCTATGATGCACCCGGCTTTCAGACTGCGGAACCCGTAATCCCGCTCGGCGCGCCGCTGCCGGGCGATCTCGGCTCGACCATTCTTGCCAGCGAACTGGCCGCCGGTGTCCCGGTCATCCCTGCCACCGAGTTTGAAACCAGTTTCAAGCCCAACGCCGAGGATGAAGCCGAGCGCGCCCGCCGCCTCCGCCAGGCCAAGCTCCAGGAAGAGGCCACCCTCGCGCCCCTCTTCTTCCAGCTCTCAACCCGCACGGCGTCGCCCCAACCCGCCCGGCCAGCCGATCCGATGGCGGCCATCAACTCAGAACTCCTCGCGCTTGCCGCAGGCGGGTTTGGCCCTCACCAAGAACACGCCAGCCGACCAGACGCCAATCTCCAGCAAGCCAAGCTCGACTTCGCACAAGACCGTTACGCCTCCGAAACGCTCAATCCGGACCCGCTCCAGCCAGCCGCCTCGCCTTATGCGCTGATGGCCGGCACGCTCATACCGGCCAGTCTCGTGACAGGCATCAATTCAGACCTGCCCGGCACGATCATCGCGCAGGTCACACAGCCTGTGTATGACACAGCGACCGGGACCCACCTCCTAATCCCTCAAGGATCCCGGCTGCTCGGCCGCTATCAGTCGCAGGTCTCCTTCGGCCAGAACCGGGCGCTCGTCACCTGGGACAGGATTCTCTTTCCCGATGCGAGCTCCATCCTGATCTCGGCCCCCGGCTCAGACCGGCTTGGCTATGCTGGCCTCAGCGACCGGACCGACCATCATTGGGACAGGGTCTTCCTGGCCGCGGGTCTTGCCACAGTGCTCGGCATCGGCGCTGAGGTCGGACGCGACAATGAAGACGAGATTGCAAGAGCGATCCGCGACGGCACCGCCGACACGGTCAATGAGGCCGGCGAACGCGTTGTCGAGGGCAATCTCGACATCCAGCCGACCATACGCATCCGGCCGGGCTGGCCGGTCCGGGTGATCGTGACGCAGGACCTCATCCTAAAACCCTACAGCGAGACTCTCAATGTCGCTCCGCCTCGATAAGCTTCCCGACCGCACGCCTGTCCGCATGAGTCTGTCCCTCGACCCGGAACTTGCCGAGGCCCTGAAAGACTATGCTGAAGTCTACCGGCAAATCTATGGCGAGGCAGAAAAGCCCGAAGTCCTGATCCCTGCTATGCTGGAGCTGTTCCTGAACTCAGATACGGCCTTCAAGCGGGCTCGCAAAGACCTCTCCCCCAAGGCCTGCATGAAGCCTTAAGTTGTGACGCAGATTAGGTCATGCCCCAAACCGCAATTGAGCGACCAAGCTGATCTGAATAAGTTTAGTCCATGTCCAAAAGCCCGTTTCGTTCTTTCAACACATCACCCGAAATCCTCCGTTCGGCGATGATGATGTATGTCAGATTTCCGCTCTCCTGGAGAAACGTCGAAGACCTACTTCACGAGCGCGGTATCGACGTTTGCCACGAAAGCGCCCTTCACTGGTGGAACGGGTTCCATCCAATGTCGCCGTAGAGATCAGACGAAAGCATCTTACTCCATGCGCCAGGTTACGCAGTGGCGGTGGCATCTGGATGAGGCCGACCCAGTCAAATGAGAAGTTTGCAGAAGTGCGTCTCGGTCCAATCCTCCGCCCATGATCATTTCAATCATCAGAGAAACATCGAACGCAGACCAAGATTTAGAGACCTCCCCGAAATCCCGCCTTTCTTGAATGGAGGTCTCTTCTGGCCGCCCAAGCAAACCTTACGATAATGGTTGCTGGAGACCGGTTCACATCAGACTGACAGCTCCGTCGCGTCATCATCACTGAAGTGATGCCCGATGGAAGTCCCAATCAGAACTTCCTGCTGATGCTGAAGGCGCCAAATCGCTGCTCTTCTTCCTGACCGCTGAATTCCCTTGATCGTTCAACGAGCGTCAGAGCCATCTGGACATGGTATAGCTGGACGACCAGGCCCCCCTGATAGTCCGCTACCCACAGGTTACGGTCCAGATCGACGATGTCGTCGCGCAGCAGGCTGCCATCGTTAAAAATATTGTGCGCGACCGCACGCCCTTCTGCGCCAAGAAACACATACCAGCTAAAATTGTCAGCCGGCGTGAAGAACCCTGCCCCACCCAAGGATGGGCGTATGCGCGGTGGGCCATAGTCATTTTCGAGATTTTGCCCCACCCTCAATGTGAGTCCGGCGCGTACATGGGTGTTGATGTTCCCGATTGAGGCACCGATGCTTGGCGTCACATCAGCGCCGAAGCCAGACGACCCGAATTGGGCGATGCGTCTCAGTTTCTTGTCATACGAAATAACGACGCCGAGTTCATCCTCAAGCTGGTTGTCCCATCCATTCGCGCCATCGATGCCGATGATTGAATGAAACTCGTTCTGCACCCACTCACCACCCGCGCTGGGACCAACAATACCCAGTTGAATTGAAAACGTGTCGACCGCATCAGCTTGTTCGACCACGCCGCTGAATTCCCCGTAAAGCCAGCCAGCGTAAGGATGCTGTTTCGGCAGCAGCCTTGTGCTTTCGATGTCAGACGGCGTAAAGATTGAGTGACCAACAGCAAAGCCGCGCCGTCGAACGGCGTTCTCTTTAGCGCCTAGCACGGTTTCAGCAATAAATTCGGACACGCCATCGGTTGGCCGCGTTCCAGACAGCCAGGACAGCCGAACACCGTTGGTGTAATTGCGATCAGTATTGGCGAAACTGTCATTCTCCCAGACAAACGTAACCGTGGGCTTCTCATCCTGAGGGGTATCATTTGCCTGATCAGCGCTTGCTTGGCCGATCACCACCGCGAGAAAAAATTTAACGAGCAAACCTCTGAGCATGGGGGACGATCTTTCCGGGCAGCTTTGTTTTTTTAAGACCAGGCTTCGCTAGGGCTCTAGCCAGCCGCCACCGAGTGCCTTGAAGGTGGCTATTGCGGCTATGGATACATCTGACCGCGCAGCGATCGCGCGCCGGTCCGTCTCGATCAGCTCTATGCGGGCGCGTTCGAGGGCGAGCCTGTCATCTTCCCCGCCTTCATACCGACGTTCGGCAAGGGCGAAGATCTCGCGCTGACGTTCGACTGCACCAGTGGATGAAATGAAGCGTTGTTGAGAGCTGACAAAGCTGTTCAAGGCTTGCTCGCTTTCATTCAGCGCAACGATGACCGCCTTTTCATAAGTTGCGAGGGCTGCTTCTTCGCGAGCGTCAGCGGCCCGTATGCCCGCTCGGATACGATCCCTGGAAAAC
>NZ_JBARZC010000552.1:0-3551 GCF_049649345.1 Henriciella sp.
CAGCAGGACACTGCCAATCACTGGAATGCGAAGCGACAGCGCGCTGAGGAGCCGTTTGCCAGACCGGCTGCGCGCCCACACCATTATGAGCAGGACAAGGAGCAAAAGCCCGAGCGAGCCGACCAGCCAGTATTGCTGCAGGAATTCCGATGCGCCGATCAGCGCCTTGGCGCTGGCTGGCGTATTCTCTCTATTGGCCTGCAGCACAGGTTTCAGCGCCGGCGCCACCACCAGAAGGATCAGAATGACGGACGCAAATGCCGTCACAAACAGGATTGCCGGATATATAAGAGCGCTTCTGAGAGAATTGCCGAGCCGGATCTGGTTCTCGATCGAGGTTGAAATCCGCTCCAGCACAGGCGCAAGAGAGCCGCCTGCCTCGCCAGCCCGCACAAGACCGATGACATAGTCCGGCGGCACGCGCGGCTGTTCGGCCAGCGCATCGGCGAGCGTCTTGCCCGACATCACGCTGTCGCGCACGCCTTCTGCAAAGGCGGCGACCAGCTTGTCGGAGGGGTCATCTGAAATGAGCTGCAGCGCCTCATCGATCGGCAGGCCACCTGCGCTCATCGTGGCGAGGTTGCGCGAGAAGCCTGCCAGCGTCTTGGATGGCAGCCGTTTGCCCTTTTCATTGGCAGCCTTCGCCGCACGGCCGGCCTTTGCCGGCGCAATCTCAAACGGCGTCAATCCGTCGCGCATTAGATTGCGGACCGCTTCGGCCTCGTCTGCGGCGGAGATTTCATCGCTGACCATACGGCCATTTGAGGTATAGGCGCGATAGCGAAAACTCATCATAACCTCGAGGATCCGATAACCGCGAAGACCTCCTCAAGTGAGGTCTTGCCCATGGCTGCAAGCTGTACCCCCGCTTCGAACAGCGGGACCATGCCTTCGGAGACGGCGATCTGGCGCAGCTCCGGCTCGTTCGCTTTTTTCAGCATCGCTATCTGGATCGCCTCGCTGACGGGCATGACTTCGGCCACACTGGTGCGGCCCTTATAGCCGGTATGGCGGCATTCGGCGCAGCCGACAGGCTTGCGCCAGTCATGATGCGCGCCGTGGCCGACAATGTCTGCGAGCCGTTCGGACAGCGCGGCGGGCGGCTGGGCCGGCTCTGAACATTTGGGGCAGAGCAATCGCAGGAGGCGCTGGCCGGCAATCGCATTGACGGTCGTTGCGACGAGATAATCCTCAACGCCCATTTCAATCAGGCGCGTAATCGTCGCCGCGGCGCTGTTTGTGTGGACCGTCGAGAGCACGGTGTGACCTGTCAGTGAGGCCTCGATCGCAATCGAGGCGGTCTCAAGGTCGCGAATCTCACCGATCATCAGAACGTTCGGGTCATGACGCAGGACAGAGCGCAATGTCTTGGCAAAGGTAAGCCCGATATCCGGCTTCACCTGGACCTGTGAGACACCCGCAATCTCATATTCGACAGGGTCTTCAACGGAAATGAATTTCAGCTCCGGGCTCATAAGATGGCGCAGCGAAGCATAGAGCGTCGTTGTCTTGCCCGAGCCGGTCGGGCCGGTGACCAGGGTAATGCCGTGTGGCTGAGTGATCGCCTTTTCCACACGCCCGCGCGCGCCGATCGACAGGCCGAGTTTTTCGAGCGTCAGCGCGGCGGCCGACTGGTCGAGAATACGCATCACGACCGTCTCGCCATAGAGGCTTGGCAGGGTCGCGATCCGCAGATCGATCTCGCGGCCCTGGACGGCTGTGCGGATACGCCCATCCTGCGGCAGGCGGCGCTCTGCGATGTTGAGCTTGGCGAGGATCTTGATGCGCGAGACCACCGCTTCGGCAGAGCCTGCAAGCGGCCGGTCAATCGGGATCAGGACGCCATCGATCCGGAAGCGGACGCGCAGGCCTTCGCGCTCGGGCTCGATATGAATGTCGGACGCTTTGGCTTCGACCGCGGATGTCAGAAGGTCATCGACCCAACGCACCACAGGCGCACCGCGCGCAAGGTCGAACAAGCGTTCCAGATCGCCCGCCGACATGTCTTCGGTTGTCGCAAACTCCTGAGGCTCGACTTCCTCTTCCTGCGGCTTGAGGCCGGTCAGCCAGTCGCGCAATTCGCCGCGCAGGGCGACGGCGCGGTTAACCGTGCGACCGGTCTTGAAGGCGACGAGATTGATCAGCTCCTCATCGAGCGGATCGGCCATCAGAAGCGTCAGTGTGCCATTTTCATCCTCGACCGGGGCGAGGCCATTTTCAATATAATAATCGGTCCGGAGGCCCGGCAGATCCGCAATCGTCTCCGGGAAATCGGCGCGTCTCAGATACGGAATGTCGAGCACGTCGCAGAGCCCCTGGGCGACCCGGTCTTCCGGGCAAAGGCCGAGCTTGACCAGCACGGACGGCAAGCTCTCACCGGCCTTTTTCGCCGACACGGTCGCGCGCGAAAGGCGCGGCTCGGTCAGGTCGCCTGCCGCAATTAGCCAGGCGCCAAGATGATATTCAGGTGTGTCCTGGAGCGGCGCGACATTGTCGGCCCGTCCAGGCGCTTGCGATGACGATCCACGCATTACTTGTTCCCCAATCTGGCCGTCTGGGCGTCCCTCCAGCCAGCCTTACAAGATGTATGCCGCGCTGATCATTCCCCATACATTACAAAAGCGCAAGGTTTTTGATTGACAGATTGTAACTTCCCGTCGAATATTAGCGAACTGGTAACCGTCAGGCTCAGGGGGAGCTTGAAGCGAATGCCATGGGGACGTTAAATTGAAGAAATCTGTGCGCCTGTCAAAGGGGCGTCAGGCGAAGCGATCGCGCTTCTCCGAGGACGCCAAGGAATTCCTGTCCTGGTGGGGCAAGACCCTTGTCAGCATACTGCCAAGCGGCCTTGTGAACGCCTATTCAACGCGCCGCCAGTCGATCTATGTCTGGCGCGAAGACGACGGATTCTCGGCCGGACGGCCTGACAAGCGTGATCTCGGGAATATCGGCGAAAAGCCGAGCCTTCGCCGCCGCGTTGCCGCGTCCGACCCCGTGCTGCTTCTGCAGCCCGGCGATGTGCTGATTCGCAAGCGCCAGCTTCCTGTGTCTTCGCTGAACCGGCTGAGCCATGCCATGCGCCTGCAGCTCGCCGCTGACACCCCCTTCAATCTCGACGAGATCTACACCTCTGTGCGCACCGTCGGCACGCCGGACAGCGACGGAAATATCACCGTCGAACAGGCCATCGTCAAACGCGACGTGGCCGATGCGCTGGTGGAGGAACTTTCGGCCCTCGAAATCGATCTGGCCGGCGCCGACCTCGCAAATGCGGACGGGTTGCCCTCCGGCTTCAACCTTCTGCCGGATGACAAGTGCGCGCGCCAGGGCGCATTTCTGCCAACTATCAACCGCGTGTTGAGCTTTGCTGCGATCGCGCTCGCCGTGGCGCTTGGCACCTCCTACTATATCGACCTGTCGCGCCAGGCTGTGTCGCTCGAACAGTCTGCAGCCGCCTCAGGCCAGGTCGCCCGTGAAGTGCTTGCGCTTCAGGCCGAGGCCCAGGCCGGTGTCGCCGCCATCCAGCAGATCACCACGCAGACGGCCAATCC